>NZ_JALW01000004.1:0-178420 GCF_000710795.1 Enterobacter sp. T1-1
AAAATCTGTGCGGGCTGATGCCCTCACCCCGGCCCTCTCCCACAGGGAGAGGGTGAAAAGTTAAAGCCCTGCCCCGGCAGGGCTTTTTTGTGCGCCATCACCCATACAACGCCCTTCACCTCTGAGAGAATCCTTAACATAACTAAGGTTATGCAAGGAAGTGGATCATGAGTGATATCGCGTTAACCGTCAGCGTGTTGGCCCTGGTCGCTGTTGTTGGATTATGGATTGGCAACATCAAAATCCGTGGCGTCGGGTTTGGGATCGGTGGGGTGCTGTTTGGCGGCATTTTTGTCGGACACTTTGCTGACAAACTCGGGCTGGTTCTCAGCGCCGATATGCTCCACTTTACGCAGGAGTTCGGCCTGATCCTCTTCGTCTATACCATCGGCATTCAGGTCGGGCCGGGCTTTTTCGCCTCATTGCGGGTTTCCGGATTACGCCTCAATCTGTTTGCCCTCGGCATCGTCGTAATGGGCGGGCTGGTCACCGCTATCCTGCATAAACTCTTCGCAATTCCGCTGCCCGTGGTGCTGGGCATTTTCTCCGGGGCCGTGACTAACACGCCCGCGTTGGGGGCGGGCCAGCAAATTCTGCGCGATTTAGGTATCGAACCCGGCATTGTCGACCAGATGGGGATGAGCTACGCCATGGCTTATCCGTTCGGGATTTGCGGCATTCTGCTCTCCATGTGGCTGGTTCGGGTGCTCTTTCGCATTAACGTCGACAAAGAGGCGAAGGACCACGAAACCACGCTCACCAACGGCCATATGCCGATCAAAACCATCAACATCCGCGTCGATAACCCCAATCTGAACAACATGGCGATTCAGGACGTGCCGATCCTGAACAGCGCCAATATTATCTGCTCGCGCCTTAAACGTGACGAAATGTTGATGGTGCCCGCGCCTGGCACCATTATCCGGCAAGGCGATCTGCTGCACCTTGTCGGGCAGCCCGGGGATTTAAACAACGCGCGGCTGGTGATTGGTCAGGAAGTGGATACCTCGCTCTCTACCCGCGGCACCGACATGCGCGTGGAGCGTGTGGTGGTAACTAACGAGCACGTTCTGGGCAAGAAAATACGCGATCTGCAGGTAAAAGAACGTTACGACGTGGTTATCTCTCGTCTCAATCGCGCCGGTGTTGAACTGGTCGCCAGCCCGGAAGCCAGCCTGCAGTTCGGCGATATTCTTAACCTGGTCGGGCGTCCGTCGTCCATTGACGCCGTGGCGGATATGGTCGGTAACGCTCAGCAAAAACTGCAGCAGGTCCAAATGCTGCCGGTGTTTATCGGTATCGGGCTGGGCGTGCTGCTTGGCTCCATTCCGCTGTATATACCGGGGTTCCCGGTGGCCCTCAAGCTGGGTCTGGCGGGCGGGCCGCTGATTATGGCGCTGATCCTCGGGCGAATCGGCTGTGTCGGTAAGCTCTACTGGTTTATGCCCCCGAGCGCCAACCTGGCGCTGCGCGAGCTGGGCATTGTGCTGTTTCTGGCGGTCGTCGGGCTAAAATCCGGTGGCGATTTTGTCGATACGCTGGTCAGGGGGGAAGGGATGAGTTGGGTCGGCTACGGCATCTTCATCACCGCGATCCCGCTGCTGACGGTCGGCATACTGGCGCGAATGTTCGCTAAAATGAACTATCTGACGCTGTGCGGCATGCTGGCGGGGTCAATGACGGATCCACCGGCGCTGGCCTTTGCCAATAGCCTGCACGCCACCAGCGGCGCGGCGGCGCTGTCGTACGCTACGGTCTATCCGCTGGTCATGTTCCTGCGCATCATCACCCCGCAGCTACTGGCGGTGCTGTTCTGGGGGATGAGTTAGCAGGTCGTCCGGGTGGATGCGCCGCAGATGGTAGTCCACCTGGTAATCACTGGTATTTCGGAACATCACGGAATAGTTAAGGAACTCGCCGCTGTCGCTGTAGGAGAGAGAGGTAATGCGCAGCAGCGGCGTTTGCTCCGGCAGGTTCATGTAACCAGCGAGTTGTTTATCGGCCAGTACCGGCGTCAGGCTCTCGTAATTGCCGCTGATTGTAATTCCGCACTCCTTCTCGATGTAATCAAACTTTGACCCTTCCAGATGCGCCAGCGAGAGGTTGCGAAACAGCTTCACGGGCATAAAGCTGTCCTCCAGCATCAGCGGTTTTCCGTCCACGTAGCGCACCCGGCGGGAAAAGTAGATCCGCTCATCCACCTGGATCCGCAGCTGGCTGGCGATGGCGGGCGGGGCGGGCATCACTTCAAACTGCAACACCTTGCTCTGTACCTCTTTGCCCTGCTGACGCAGTACCTCCACCAGCCCGGTGAGGTTGGTGGTTTCATGGTGCACATCTTTGCGTGCTACAAACGTCCCGCTGCCGTGTCGCCGCTCAACCAGCCCCCAGCTCACCAGCAGATCCAGCGCCTTGCGAATGGTCATGCGCGCCACGCCAAACTCCTGCGCCAGCGCTTTCTCACCCGGAATGGGGCTGCCGATGTTGTAGTCCGATGAATTCAGCCGTAGCCGTAATCGGTCGGCAATGGATTTGTAGATCACCAGTAGACCTCTCTGCCCGTATCAGGGTGTGGATTGCATCCTGACATGTCCATATTTACAGCGAAAAGTAGACCTGATTGGTCAAAATAAAACCATGAATGCGATCACGAATCGCAGCGGCACGCCATGTTCGCGCATCAGTAACTTCTTATGCTCACCTCAGGCCAGCACAAAACCATAAAGGCCTCTCTCCCCTACAGGTTGTTACGTGAGGATTTAAAGATGCTCAGTCAAATACAACGTTTTGGTGGTGCCATGTTTACCCCGGTGTTGCTGTTTCCCTTTGCCGGGATCGTGGTGGGAATCGCCATCATGCTTCGTAATCCGCTTTTCGTGGGCGAAGCCTTAACGGCTCCTGATAATCTGTTCGCGCAGATCGTGCACATCATTGAAGAGGGCGGCTGGGCGGTGTTCCGCAATATGCCGCTGATTTTTGCCGTTGGCTTACCGATTGGTCTGGCGAAACAGGCGCAGGGCCGCGCCTGTCTGGCGGTGCTGATCAGCTTCCTGACCTGGAACTACTTCATCAACGCGATGGGGATGACCTGGGGCCACTTCTTTGGCGTCGACTTTTCCGCCGAACCGACGGCGGGAAGCGGGCTGGCGATGATTGCCGGGATCAAAACCCTTGATACCAGCATTATTGGGGCGATTGCGATTTCCGGTATTGTCACTGCGATCCATAACCGCTTTTTCGAGAAACCACTGCCGGTTTTCCTGGGCATTTTCCAGGGCACCTCGTTTGTGGTGATTATCGCGTTTTTCGTCATGATCCCCTGCGCCTGGCTGACGCTGCTGGGCTGGCCGAAAGTGCAGATGGGCATTGAGTCCCTGCAGGCGTTCTTACGCTCCGCCGGTGCGCTCGGTGTCTGGGTGTATACCTTCCTGGAACGCATTCTGATCCCAACCGGGCTGCACCACTTCGTCTACGGTCCGTTTATCTTTGGCCCGGCCGCCGTTGAGGGCGGGATTCAGGTCTACTGGGCGCAGCATCTTCAGGCGTTCAGCCAGAGCACGCTGCCGCTGAAAACCCTGTTCCCGGAAGGTGGTTTCGCGCTGCACGGTAACGCTAAGGTGTTTGGATCGGTCGGGATTGCGCTGGCGATCTGGTACACCGCCTCACCAGAAAACCGCGTCAAGGTCGCGGGCCTGCTGATCCCGGCCACGCTTACCGCCGTGCTGGTGGGGATTACCGAACCGCTGGAATTTACTTTCCTGTTTATCTCGCCGTTGCTGTTTGCCATTCACGCCGTGCTGGCGGCCACCATGGCGACGGTGATGTACACCTTTGGCGTGGTGGGCAACATGGGCGGTGGCCTGCTGGACCAATTCCTGCCGCAAAACTGGATCCCCATGTTCCATAACCACGCTTCAACGGTATTCACCCAGATCGGCATCGGCGTCTGCTTTACCGGCCTTTACTTCGTGGTCTTCAAAACGCTGATTGAGCGTCTGAACCTCAAAACCCCGGGTCGTGAAGAGAGTGAAATCAAACTCTACAGCAAGGCGGACTATAAGGCGGCGCGCGGACAAACCACCGCCCCGGCTGCCGCCAGCCAGCAGGTCGGCCAAGCCGCCGGATTCCTGCAGGCGCTGGGCGGCGCGGCCAACATCGAAAGCATCAACAACTGCGCCACCCGCTTGCGTATCGCGCTGGTCGACATGGCGCAAACCCAAAGCGATGAGGTGTTCAAAGCCCTCGGCGCACACGGCGTAGTGCGACGCGGCAACGGCATACAGGTGATCGTTGGCCTGCACGTTCCGCAGGTGCGCGACCAGCTGGAATCGCTGATGAAAACCCCTTTAACGAATGAACAAACCACCCTGACAGAGGCTATATCATGAAAAAATTCTCAGTTGTCATTGCAGGCGGCGGCAGCACCTTTACGCCTGGTATCGTCCTGATGCTGTTAGCCAACCGTGACCGTTTCCCGCTGCGTGCCCTGAAGTTTTATGACAACGATGGCGCACGTCAGGAAACCATCGCCGAGGCGTGCAAAATTATCCTTAAGGAACAGGCACCGGAGATTGAGTTTAGCTACACCACCGATCCAAAAGCGGCGTTTACCGATGTGGATTTCGTGATGGCGCACATCCGCGTGGGCAAATACCCGATGCGCGAAAAAGACGAGAAAATTCCGCTGCGTCACGGTGTGCTGGGTCAGGAAACCTGCGGCCCGGGTGGGATCTCTTACGGCATGCGCTCCATCGGCGGCGTACTGGAACTGGTGGATTATATGGAGCAGTACTCCCCGAACGCGTGGATGCTGAACTACTCCAACCCGGCGGCGATTGTGGCGGAAGCGACGCGCCGCCTGCGTCCACATGCCAAAATTCTCAACATCTGCGATATGCCAATCGGTATTGAAGGGCGCATGGCGCAGATTGTCGGCCTGAAAGACCGCAAACAGATGCGCGTGCGTTACTACGGCCTGAACCACTTCGGCTGGTGGACATCGATTGAAGATCTGAACGGTAACGATCTGATGCCGAAACTGCGCGAATACGTGGCGAAACACGGCTATGTTCCGCCTTCGGAAGATGCGCATACCGAAGCGAGCTGGAACGATACCTTCGCCAAAGCCAAAGACGTGCAGGCGCTCGATCCAGATACCATGCCAAACACCTATCTGAAGTATTACCTGTTCCCGGACTACGTGGTCGCGCACGCCAACCCGGAGCGGACCCGCGCCAATGAAGTTATGGATCACCGTGAGAAGCATGTATTCAGTTCGTGCCGGGCGATTATAGAAGCCGGAAAATCCTCTGCCGGGGAGCTGGAGATCGACGAACATGCCTCGTACATCGTCGATCTGGCGACGGCGATTGCCTTTAATACCCAGGAGCGGATGCTGCTGATTGTGCCAAACAACGGGGCCATTCATAACTTCGATGCCGACGCGATGGTGGAAATTCCGTGTCTGGTGGGCCATAACGGGCCGGAGCCTCTCACCGTGGGCGATATCCCGCACTTCCAGAAAGGGCTGATGAGCCAGCAGGTGGCGGTGGAAAAACTGGTGGTGGATGCCTGGGAGCAACGCTCGTACCAGAAACTCTGGCAGGCAATCACCCTGTCAAAAACCGTACCGAGCGCGTCGGTCGCGAAAGCGATTCTGGATGACCTGATCGAGGCCAATAAGGATTACTGGCCAGAACTGCATTAACCCTCCTGACCGGCATCGCCTGATGCCGGTCTCCTTGTCCTGGCCGATTTACGCTATGCTGAAGCCTGCCTGCAGCATGACAAGGAGCCTTCATGAAAATTTCCCGCCTCGGTGAAGCCCCGGACTACCGCTTCTCGCTGGCCAATGAACGTACATATCTGGCGTGGATCCGTACCGCGCTGGGCTTTCTGGCCGCCGGCGTCGGTCTTGATCAGCTCGCGCCCGATTTCGCCACGCCGTTGATTCGTGAAGTGCTGGCGCTGCTGCTGTGCCTGTTTGCGGGCGTACTGGCGATTTACGGCTATCTGCGCTGGCTGCGTAACGAAAAGGCGATGCGCCTGAAGCAGGATCTGCCCTATACGCGTGGGTTACTGATCATCAGTGCGATTTTGCTGACAGTGGCGGGCGTGGTGATGGTGCTGGTGGTGTATGGCGGATAGTCGCAAAGCGCGGCGCGAAGCGGACTCCGGCCTGCAGCCGGAGCGGACGTCGCTGGCGTGGCTGCGTACGCTGCTGGGGTATGGCGCGCTGATTGCCCTGGCGATTAAGCACAACTGGCACCGCACGGGGCTACCCTTCTGGATCTCACTGGTTGTGCTGGCGCTGGTGGCCATCATTTTATGGCGCTATACCCGCAGCCGTAACGTGATGGACGTGGCGCAGGACGATTTTGTGCAGCCGAAGGCGGTGCGGGATAAGTTCCTCATCGCCCTGGCCGTGCTGTCGCTATCACTGCTGTTTGCGGTAACCCACATTCAACAAATTGTGCACCTGTAGGCCGGGTAAGGCGCAGCCGCCACCCGGCATAATTACTTCCCTTTCGCCAGATACTTCGCCATCTCGTCTTCCGGCACCATGCCGCCGCCGGTCGCCCACACCAGATGGGTGACGTTGGTATCAGCCTGAACACGCAGCGGCCCGGCCATGCCCGCCAGCGCCGATGGCTCCAGACGAATCCCTTCCTCCTGCGCCAGCCAGCCGAGCATGTCGTACATGCTTTGATCGGAAAGGGTATAGAACCCGTCGAGCAGACGTTCCATCGCGCGGCCGACGAAGCCCGACGCGCGTCCGACCGCCAGCCCGTCCGCTGCCGTCACGTTGTCGATACCCAGATCCTGCACGGCAATCTCATCGTGCAGGCCGGTATAAACCCCCAGCAGCATGCACGGGGAGTGCGTGGGCTCGGCAAAGAAGCAGTGAACGTTGTCGCCAAACGCCAGCTTCAGACCAAACGCCACACCGCCAGGACCCCCGCCAACGCCGCACGGCAGATAGACATACAGCGGGTGCTCTGCATCCACCACACGGCCCTGTTCGGCAAACTGCGCCTTCAGGCGCTCGCCGGCAACGGCATAGCCCAGGAACAGGGTGCGGGAGTTTTCATCGTCGATAAAGAAGCAGTTCGGGTCGTTTTCCGCCGCTTTTCGCCCTTGTTCCACCGCCACGCCATAATCCTGCTCATATTCCACGACGGTAACGCCATGGCTGCGCAGTTTGGCTTTCTTCCACTCGCGGGCGTCGGCGGACATATGTACCGTCACCTTAAAGCCGATGCGTGCGCTCATGATGCCGATGGACATTCCCAGGTTGCCGGTTGAACCCACCGCAATGCTGTACTGGCTAAAGAAGTCTTTAAAGCGCGGTTCCAGCAGGATGCTGTAGTCATCTTCAGTGCTCAGCAATCCCGCTTCCAGCGCCAGTTTTTCCGCGTGGGTCAGCACCTCGTAGATGCCGCCGCGCGCTTTAATCGAGCCGGAGATGGGCAGATGACTGTCTTTTTTCAGCAGCAGCGTTCCGGGAAGAGCCTTGCCAGATTCTCTCTCCAGCCGTTTTTTCATGGCCGGAATAGCAACCAGCTCAGATTCGATAATCCCGCCCGTTGCCGCGGTTTCCGGGAAGGCTTTCGCCAGATACGGCGCGAAGCGGTTGAGGCGCGCATGCGCGTCGTCCACGTCGGCTTTGGTCAGCCCGACATAGGGCAACCCTTCTGCAAGCGAAGTGGTTCGCGGGTTAAGCCACGTTGTCTCTTTCAGAGCCATCAGATCCTCAACCAGAGGAAACTGTGCGGTTAAAGCAGTGATAGTTGCGTTTTCCATAATACGTCTCGTCGCGCTCAGATAATGAAAGAAAGCAGGAATGTGCCGCCAAGTGCAAGCACCGAGGCGATAAACGTCGCCGTCGTATAGTATTTGAAGGTCTCATTCAGGGTCGCGCCGCAGTATTGCTTGACCAGCCAGAAGAGCGAATCGGTCACGATCGTGCAGCCAATAGCGCCGGAACCGATGGCAATGGTGATGATCTCCGGGCTTACGTTCGGATAGAGCGGCAGCATCGGCGCCACTATTGCGGTCGCCCCCATCATCGCGACCGTAGCGGAGCCTACAGCGGCATGCAGCACCAGCGCCACCAGCCAGGCGAGCAGGATCGGATGCATGTGCAGGTTCGAGAGAATATGCGCCAGCGAATCTGCCAGCCCGCTGGTTTTGAGAATAGCGTTGAACGCGCCACCGGCACCAATAATTAACAATATGTTCGCGATAGAGCCAAAGCCGTGCTCCGTATGGGTCAGCATTGCGCCCATGCCCATATGCTGGCGGATCCCCAGCAGGTAGTAGGCGACAAATACAGCGATAAACATTGCCGTGATCGGGTTGCCGATAAACTCCAGCAGGGTATACAGCGTGCCTTCCTTCGCCATATTGAGCTCAGCGAGGGTCTTCACCAGCATCAGAACAATCGGCAGCAGCACCGTAAACAGCGTTGCCCCCAGCGACGGCAGGGTATGCTCCTCCCGCACCTTCAGGTCGGAAAATTCTGCCGGAACCGGTTTATACGGCAGACGGTTGCCGAGCAGTTTCAGGAACAGCGGGCCACCAACCAGAGATGCCACCAGACCCACCAGCAGGCCGTAAACAATCACCGTTCCGACGTCCGCACCTAATTTGTTGGTGACAAACAACGCAGCCGGATGCGGCGGTACCACGCAGTGCACCGCCATCAGTGCAGTACAGAGCGGAATGGCAAGCTTAAGCAGCGACGTATTCGTCTTTTTGGCGATGGAAAACGCCAGTGGGATCAGCAGTACCACGCCCACTTCCACGAACAACGTAATACCGCAGATAAGACCCACCAGCACCATAATGACGTCCGCTGACAGCCAGCGGCAGCGCTGTAGGGTGATCCCGATGCGCTCCGCCGCACCGGAGACTTCCATCATCTTACCCAGAATGGTACCCAGGCCGATGACTGCTGCCAGGAAGCCCAGCGTACCGCCAATCCCGCTTTCAATGGCATTCACCATATCCAGCGGGCTCATCCCCATCATCGCGCCGACGAAAAAGCTCGCCAGCAGCAGCGCAAGGAACGGGTGAAACTTCAGTTTTACGATGGTTAAAACAATCAACACAATGCTGACAAGCAGCGTTACCACAACCCAGACCGGCGATCCCATATCTCACCTCACCCTTATGTCATCTGTGGGTATTGGACGAAAAAACGGCGTGAGCTGACAAACGATAAAAATTGCCGTTCAGGTGAGCCAGATTGGATCAAATGAGTGACTGAACTCAAAAAAGCGCACTTATTTCGCTGTTGGTTCACATAAATTCATGCCTGGGCGGTATGCTGGGCGCAGAAATAACGTGTGAGAATTGTGATGACCGATGCGAATGAAGTCAGAAACCGGCTGCTAAATGGCTGGCAACTGTCAAAGATGTACACTTTTGAAGTGGCTGCCCGGCATGAATCCTTCGCGCTGGCGGCGGCGGAACTGTCGCTCAGCCCCAGCGCGGTGAGCCACCGCATCAACCTGCTGGAAGAGGAGTTGGGCATTCAGCTGTTTGTCCGCTCGCACCGTAAAGTTGAGCTGACGCAGGAGGGAAAGCGCGTTTACTGGACCCTAAAATCATCCCTCGACACCCTGAATCAGGAGATCCTGGATATTAAAAACCAGGCGCTGTCCGGTACGCTGACGGTGTATTCCCGGCCGTCAATCGCCCAGTGCTGGCTCGTCCCCATGCTGGGGGGTTTTACCCGCCGTTATCCGTCGATATCTCTCACCATTCTCACCGGCAATGAGTACGTCAATATGCAGCGAACCGGCATCGATCTGGCCATCTATTTCGACGATACGCCGCCAAACTACCTTTCTCATCATTTCTTGATGGACGAGGAGATTTTGCCCGTCTGCTCGCCCGCGTATGCCCGCGAGCATGCGCTGTTGAAAAACCCCGATAACCTCAGCCACTGCACGTTACTGCACGACCGTCAGGCCTGGAGTAATGATTCCGGTACGGATGAGTGGCTCAGCTGGGCGCAGCATTTTGCGATGAATATGCCGTCATCATCGGGTGTTGGCTTCGATCGTTCCGATTTAGCGATAGTGGCAGCCATGAATCATGTGGGCGTGGCGATGGGGAGAAAGCGGCTGGTGCAAAAGCGCCTTGAGCGGGGCGAGCTTATCGCCCCGTTTGGCAACAAGACCCTCAAATGCCATCAGCACTATTACATCTCAACGCTTCCCGGCCGTCAGTGGCCGAAAATTGACGCCTTTATTGGCTGGCTAAGAGAACTGGCAGGCTGAAGAATTATTACGCTTTGACGCTACACCAAAGGCGAGAAAGCGTGCTAAATACAGGTAATGCTTTTGATTTATCCAGGGTAAACCGTGTTAAAGCCTCTTATTGCGACCGCGTTACTTCTCTCTTCCGGCTGGGCGATAGCCGCCGAGCCGCCGCTGACGGCTGCGCTTTATGCGCAAAAGCTGGGTGTGGGTATGGACGTGGACTGGGCGCGCACCGAGCGCGGGATACGGGAATTCGACCCGCTGGTGGTACGCGACTTTCGCGCGAAAGGCATCAGCCATGTGCGTATTCGCGTGGCCGATGAGCCGACCGAAGCACGGCTGATCCACCTGCGTAAGCTGGTGGAAGCCTGCGAGCAGTACGGCGTGATCCCGATTATCGCGTATCAGGCGGACAGCTATAAAAACGATCCGAAAGCCGATAACGAAAAAGAGGTTACCGACTGGTGGATTGCCGTGGCGCACTATTTCGGCAAACGTTCGCCGCTGCTGGGCTTTGACCTGATTTATGAGCCTGCGGACAAGCTCAACCACAACGCAGCCTCGCTCAACCGGGTGTATGAAAAAACCATCAAGGTCATCCACAGCATTGATGCGGACCGGATGATCTTCATCGCTCCCCGCCTGCGTGCGGCCCCCGAAGATCTCCCCAGCCTCAAGCTGCCTGCGCACAGCCAAAACTTCCTGCTGGCGGAGTGGCATATCTTTCCGTGGGGGCCGCTGAAAAATAACGGCAAATACCCGTGGACCTCCGGTACGGCGGCGGAGAAAGCGGCGATTCACAATCGCATCGCGACGGCGCTGCGCTGGCAACAAAAAACCGGACACGTCAGCTGGGTCGGGGGCTGGGGCGTGGGGGAATCAAACCGCTTTACACCCACCGCGTCGCAAATGGCCTTTGCCACGTTTATGGCCTGTGAGCTGCAAAAGGCGAAAATACCCTACGCGATTAACGCCGATTTCCAGTTTTATGACGGAGAGGAGGGGGCCTGGCGGCCAGCGCCAGAGCCGCTGCTGGAGGCGATGATTGCCCCGGCGTGTGAAAAGCCCGGCGAGAAGCCGGGCCATCATGCGGTTAAACAGGCTGCTCGTGGTGGGGAACACGCGACGCCAGCGGCAGCCAGCACAGCAAAATCAGTAGCCCCATCAGCGTCATCAGTAAACCCAAACTAGCCTGCCCGGTTTGCGGCATCATGGCGGAGAGCCAGGCCAGCGCGCCGGAACCGATGTTTTGCAAACCGCCCACCAGCGCACCCGCCGTACCCGCGAGGAACGGGAACGGCTCCATGGCGCCGCTGGTGGCAAGCGGGAACAGCATCCCCGCGCCGAAGAAGAACAGCGCCGCCGGGATCAGCAGCGTCCAGACGGTCATTACGCCAAACAGACCCGGGATCCACATCATCAGGCCAGCCAGCAGGCAGCTGATAACAGACTGCCACATCAGCGTTGAGAAGCGTTTGTTCTGACGTCCGGCGAACCAGGCCCCAAAGAACGCCGCCGGGATCGGCAGGATAAACAGAATACTCACCACCATACTGCTCAGGCCAAGCCCCGCTCCCAGCAGCACGCCGGAGCAGGCTTCGAACACCGCAATGCCCGCAAGACCGCCGATCAGCATCAGCAGATAACAGGTAAAAGCCCCGTTGCCGAACAGCGTTTTGTAACTGGCGAGAAGCTTCGTGCGCGGTGCGTCCTGGGGACGGGTTTCCGGCATCCAGCGCGCCATACTGAAGGTGACAATCACGCACAGCACCAGCAGGAAGGCATAGCAGGCGCGCCAGGACCACATTGTGTCCAGCAGGCCGCCAATCAGCGGTGCCAGCAGCGGGCTGACCAGAATACCCATATTCAACAGGCTGTTGGCATGGCGGAGTTGCGTGCCCTGATACATATCGCGCGGTAAGGTACGCGCCATCACCCCACCGACGCCCGTGCCTACCCCCTGCAGCGCGCTGGCGGCAATCAGTACGGTCAGGCTATGGGTGGTAATAGCAACCACCGTCGCGACCATGAAAATGCACATGCCGGTCAGAATGACCGGACGGCGGCCAATGCGGTCGGATAATGGCCCGTAGAACAGCTGCGAAACGCCATAGGTCAGCAGGTAGGCGGCCATCACGCTTTGTACCGCGCCCTCGCGGACGTTGAGTTCCTTTGCCATGTCGGCAATCGCCGGAATGTAGATGGTTTGCGCCATCTGACCGACGGCCACCAGTAACACCAGCATCAACAATAAGTTAACGTTCCTTTGTTTTTTCATGTCGCTGAATACTTTTGCCAAAAGAGAAAAATGAAGAATAAGTGACTACGCATTCCCATAAATGCGCGAGGAATCTACCACAATGAGATGACAAATTAAGCATTGTCATGATGAATGAAGAAGAGGATTAAGGCAGGTTTTGTAAACAAGAACGGCAACTAATGTTGCCAGTGAATTACGCCAGACGCAGCAGGATCGCACCGGCTGCAATACCCAACGCGGCAGCGATACGCAGACCGGCAACCTTTTCTTTTAAAAGCACAAATGCGATCAGCGCACCGAAGAGTATGGAGGTTTCACGCAGCGCAGCGACAACCGCCAGCGGAGCCTGCGTCATCGCCCATAAGGCCAGGCCATACGAGCCCATGGTTCCCACCCCGCCGAGCAACCCCTTTTTCCAGTGCAAACGCAGGTAGCTGGAAGCTTCGCGGCGTCGCGCCACCATTGCCCAGCACAGCAGGCAGAAGCCGTTCATAAAGAAGGTCCACAGCGTATAGCCCAGCGCGGTATCCGATAAACGTACGCCCGTTCCGTCCACCAGCGTATAGCCGGCGATAAAGCAGGCGTTCAGCAGTGCCAGCCAGATCCCTTTGCGGGACTGCAGTCGGCCATTTATCGCCATCGCGAGGATCGACAGGCAGATTACTCCGATGCCCGCCCAGGCGAGCCAGGAGAGGCTATCCCCGAGCACCAGCACGCTGATCAGCGCCACCAGCAGTGGGGCTGTTCCGCGCATCAGCGGATAGGTCTGGCTCATGTCTGAGACCTGATACGTCTTCGCCACCAGTACCGTATACACCACCTGCAGCGCGCAGGAGACCACTAAAAATGGCCAGCTGGCTACGGAGGGTTGAGGAGAAAATGGCAATAAAACCAGCGCAATGAGTGTGGCGGAGCCGCTAACGCTGATCGCCGAGTAAAGCTTATCCGTTCCGGCTTTGACGATGGCGTTCCAGCTGGCGTGCAGCAGTGCGGCGAACAGCAAAATACAGAAAACGGAGAGGGTCATGGCGTCTTTGGCGGTGAATTGTCACTCAACTGTAACATTCACGACCTGATGTCGCCAGCCAGCTACACCGCGCAAAAGAGACGATGGGTAACCCGTGGCTCGTCTGACACCAGCCTGAAGCCTGCCCGACGGTAGAAGCCGCAGGCCGTATCGGGGGCATGGGTATTGAGGAAATCAAACCAGATGCTGGCATCGGCCATCACCACCGTTAACAGCTGTTTACCAATGCCCAGACCGCGGCACTTCTCGCTGACATAAAGATGGCGAATACGTCCGGCACGCGGCTGCTGGCTGAACGGATCGCGGTTAAGGCCGCAGACGCCCACCAGCTTGCCGTTTAAAAAGGCACCCAGCAGCTTTTCACCCGGCGCGTTAAAGCGGTTTTCACCACGCTGCCAGTTCTCTTCCAGCCTGCGCAGCATATTGAAATTCGCCGCGATGCTTTCGGCTTTCAGCGCGATATACCCGGGCTCTTCCGGCGTGATGGGTTCAATTAACAGACGCGACATAGCATTCCCTCGTTATTAAAGAGGGGCGGTTGCCCGCCCCTCTCAGGTGCGACTTGAACCTGAATCACCGAAGGTATTTCAGGACAGCATCAAGCAGTTGCAGAACAGCAACAATGAGTTTGAGGATAAGTATCACCATATCCACTACGCTCATACGCGTCTCCTTTTGGTAAAAAGGAGCACGATGCTGGCGTACCTTTCCGCCGCCTGTTGCCAGCACCTCGATTGACGTAACACAGTGTGCTCACTTCAGAGGGTTAAGGCACTGACGGCACCACCCGTTTCAGCCAGGACTTCGTTGCGCCGGTAGAACTGCGGCCCCCTCGCTCACTGCGAACATCCTCAGTATAGATAAATACTGTATGCATGAACAGTATTTTGTGGACAAAATTCGAAACCCATTCCATACTCAAAAACGTCAAAATCCGTGCCGGAATTGCGCGTTCGTCTTCGATCGCATATACTTCGTGCGTTGACGTAACACAGTGTGTTCTGCGGCAACCAACCGCAAAACCCTGAAAAAACCTCGCTCCGGCGGGGTTTTTTGTTTTCTGCTTTCTGTACAGAACGGGATGCTTGTTGACTTATTGGCAATGACTGCTATTGTTGCCATAATGGCAACGGACGCGGCAGGCATGCAGTATGCATTTAATCTCGATGAAGGCAATTTTGGATGCGGTTATCCAGTTTCCGCAGCACAGGGAAGAACTCCTCGTTTTGGGACGCACTCTTGAAAAGAGTCATTGCCCAACACCTGCTGCGTTAAAAAAACTATTTCCGACGCTGGATAACTTCAAGTATCTGGATAAGCATTATGTTATTGATATTGCGAACAACAATCTTAGGGTAGTGGCTCTCATATTCTTTGAAAGCCAAAAGTTTTATGTGCGCCATGTTTTTACTCATAAGGAATATGACCGTTTTACGGAAAAACATCGCACTAAGGGGAAGAAATGATGATCGTCGCTGATGCAATGAAAGCTACGCATGCCCTTGTTGAGGCCGTTCCTCTATTGGGAGAGCAGCCGAGCGAGAAAGATTATAACGATGCACTGGAGTTGGTTGAGTATCTGCTTATTAACGAACCTAATAGCCCATTGCTGGATATCGTGTGCGCCAGAATCAGCCGTTACGAAGCCAATCGGCCAGAGATCGTCGCGTTACGCAAGGAGATGGAACTCGTGCCTGTCGGTATCGCGGTTTTAAGAACCTTGATGGATCAGTATAAATTGACAACATCTGATTTTCAGGATGAAATTGGTAGTAAATCAATGGTTTCAAGGGTTCTTAATGGTCAGCGACAGCTTACTCTGAACCACATTAAAAAGCTGGCGTCCAGATTTGGTGTTTCACCAGCACTATTTATTGAATGAGGCAAAACGGCTTTTTTGCTTTCATCACCCAACAAACGAAACGTGATCCCTGACGCATTTTTGCGCAGATGAAAATATTTCCATTGTCACGCCCGAAAACCTGTGTTTGTATAAATTCAATCAATGATTCCAAACACAGGTCCCCCATGACTGCATCCATGAACACCGCGACCCTACTAAAAACTGCGCAACCAGCCGCAGTGGTCGTCGTGCGTGTGGTGGTGGTCGTCGGCAATGCGCCGTAGGGACTGGATCAACACACGAATCCAAAACCCCGCCGGCGCAAACCGGGCGGGGTTTTTCGTTTAGGACCCCTCCCCGGAAAGTCGGCCCATAAAAGGACTGGAGCATGGCAAGTTCGGGCACAACATCCACCAAGACGCGTTTTACAGGCGCGCAGCTGATTGTTCATTTACTGGAACGACAGGGCATTACCACGGTTGCGGGTATTCCGGGCGGTACGGTGCTGCCGCTGTATGACGCGTTAAGCCAAAGCACGCAGATCCGCCACGTGCTGGCGCGTCACGAGCAGGGAGCGGGTTTTATCGCTCAGGGCATGGCGCGTACGCAGGGTAAACCGGCAGTCTGTATGGCCTGTAGCGGTCCGGGGGCGACCAACCTGGTAACCGCCATCGCCGACGCGCGTCTCGACTCCATTCCGCTGATTTGCATCACCGGCCAGGTGCCGTCCTCAATGATCGGTACCGATGCGTTCCAGGAAGTGGATACCTACGGCATCTCTATCCCCATCACCAAACATAACTATTTAGTTCGCGATATTACCGAGCTTCCTCAGGTTATCAGCGATGCGTTCCGCATTGCGCAGTCCGGTCGTCCAGGCCCGGTGTGGATAGACATTCCTAAGGATGTCCAGACCGCAGAAATTGAGATCGACGTCCTGCCGGAGCCGGGCGAGCGGGCACCCGCGCCAGAATTCAGCGCTGAGAGCGTGCGCGAGGCCGCGGCCATGATCAACGCCGCTAAGCGTCCGGTGCTCTATCTGGGCGGCGGGGCAATCAATGCCGCAGATGAAATCCGTCAGTTCGCTGAAAAAGCCAACCTGCCTACCACCATGACCCTGATGGCGCTCGGTATGCTGCCTAAAGCGCATCCGCTGTCATTAGGAATGCTGGGCATGCACGGCGCGCGCAGCACTAACTACATCCTGCAAGAGGCGGATTTGCTGATTGTGATGGGCGCGCGTTTTGATGACCGGGCGATTGGTAAAACCGAGCAGTTCTGCCCGAACGCAAAAATCATTCACGTGGATATCGACCGCGCCGAGCTGGGTAAAATCAAACAACCGCACGTGGCGATTCAGGGGGACGTGGCCGACGTGCTGGCACAGCTGATCCCGCAAACGGACGCAACTGACCGCGCCGACTGGCGTCAGATGGTGGCGGATCTGCAACGCGAGTTCCCGGGCGCGATCCCAACCGAAGGCGACCCGCTGAGCCACTACGGGCTGATTAACGCCGTGGCCGCCTGCGTGGACGACAGCGCGATTATTACCACCGACGTTGGGCAGCACCAGATGTGGACCGCCCAGGCCTATCCGCTGAACCGTCCGCGTCAGTGGCTGACCTCCGGTGGCCTGGGAACCATGGGCTTTGGTCTGCCTGCGGCAGTTGGTGCGGCGCTGGCGAACCCGGACCGCAAGGTGATCTGCTTCTCCGGTGACGGCAGCCTGATGATGAACATTCAGGAGATGGCCACCGCGGCCGAAAATCAGTTAGACGTTAAAATCATCCTGATGAACAACGAGGCGCTGGGGCTGGTACACCAACAGCAGAGCCTGTTCTACAAGCAGGGGGTGTTTGCGGCGACCTATCCGGGGATGATTAACTTCATGCAAATTGCCGCCGGTTTTGGCCTGCATACCTGCGATCTGAACGCAGAAGAGGACGCCCACGCAGCGCTGCAGGCGGCGATCTCTCGTCCGGGCCCGGCGCTGATCCACGTCCGTATCGACCCTGAACAAAAAGTGTATCCGATGGTGCCGCCGGGTGCGGCAAATACTGAGATGGTGGGGGAATAAGCCATGCAGAAACAACATGAAAACGTCATTCTGGAACTCACCGTCCGCAACCACCCTGGCGTCATGACCCACGTCTGCGGGCTGTTTGCCCGTCGCGCGTTTAACGTCGAAGGCATTCTCTGTCTGCCGATTCAGGGCAGCGAGCACAGCCGCATCTGGCTACTGGTCAATGACGATCAGCGTCTGGAGCAGATGATGGCCCAGATCGACAAGCTTGAAGACGTCACCAGAGTGGCGCGCAACCAGTCCGATCCCACCATGTTTAACAAAATTGCGGTGTTCTTCGAATAGATCGCTTAAGGTAAGCGTCTTTCGCTCTTGTAGGCCGGATAAGCGCAGCGCCATCCGGCGTTTTCAGACCGCAGGAACAGACATGACCACCATCGCTCTCATCGACGACCACCTTATCGTTCGCTCCGGCTTTGCCCAGCTTTTAAACCTCGAACCGGATTTTCAGGTGGTGGCAGAGTTCGGCTCGGGGCGCGAGGCGCTGGCGGGCCTGCCGGGGCGTGGTGTACAGGTCTGTATCTGTGACATCTCAATGCCGGATCTCTCCGGGCTGGAGCTGCTAAGTCAGTTACCGAAAGGGATGGCGATTATCATGCTCTCGGTTCATGACAGCCCGGCGCTGGTGGAGCAGGCGCTCAACGCGGGGGCGCGCGGATTTCTCTCTAAACGCTGTAGCCCGGACGAGCTGATTGCCGCCGTGCGCACCGTCTCGACGGGCGGCTGCTACCTGACGCCGGATATCGCCCTCAAGCTGGCGGCCGGACGTCAGGATCCGCTTACCCGGCGTGAGCGTCAGGTGGCAGAAAAACTCGCTCAGGGGATGGCGGTGAAAGAGATTGCCGCCGAACTGGGTTTGTCGCCCAAAACCGTGCACGTTCACCGCGCTAACCTGATGGAAAAACTCGGCGTCAGCAACGACGTCGAGCTGGTGCGCCGTATGTTCGATAGCTGGCAATGAACCCGTTGATTTCGCGGCTGATCGCCGTTGTTGCCAGCTTTTTTATCTTCTCTGCCGCCTGGTTCTGCCTGTGGAGCATCAGCCTGCATCTGGTGGAACGCCCGGAGCTGGCGGTGCTGCTGTTTCCCTTTGGCCTGCGTCTGGGGCTGATGTTGCAATGCCCGCGCAGCTACTGGCCGGTTTTGTTGGGCGCAGAGTGGTTGATGCTGATCTGGTTGTCGCAGGAGGTCGCCCTCGCGCATCTGCCCTTATTGATGACCGGAAGCCTGCTCACGCTCCTCCCGGTTGCGTTGATTTCCCGCTATCGTCACCAGCGCGACTGGCGCACGCTGCTGCGCCAGGGGGCGGCGCTGATTGCTGCCGCGCTGCTGCAATCCCTGCCGTGGGTAGGCGAAAAGGAGATGCTTAACGCCCTGCTGCTGACCCTGACCGGCGGCCTGACGCTGGCACCCACCTGTCTGGTTTTCTGGCACTATCTCACCAGCACTGTCTGGCAGCCGCTCGGGCCATCGCTGGTCTCCCAGCCGGTTAACTGGCGCGCCCGGCATCTCATTTGGTATCTGCTGCTGTTTGTGGTGAGCCTGTGGCTGCAGCTTGGCCTGCCTGCTGAGCTTTCCCGTTTTACCCCGTTTTGTCTGGCGCTGCCGATCATTGCTCTCGCCTGGCATTACGGCTGGCAGGGGGCGCTGATCGCCACGCTGATGAACGCCATCGCGCTGATTGCCAGCCAGACCTGGCACGATCACCCGGTCGATTTACTGCTCTCTCTGCTGGCGCAGAGCCTGACCGGGCTGCTGCTCGGGGCAGGTATTCAGCGCCTGCGTGAGCTGAACCAGTCCCTGCAAACCGAACTGTCGCGCAATCGCCGCCTGGCAGAACGCCTGCTGGAGACCGAAGAGAGCGTGCGCCAGGAGGTGGCGCGCGAACTGCATGACGACATCGGCCAGACCATTACCGCCATTCGCACCCAGGCGGGCATTGTTCAGCGCCTGGCGGCGGATAACGCCGGAGTGAAGCAGGGCGGGGCGCATATCGAACAGCTTTCTCTTGGCGTGTACGATTCGGTGCGTCGCCTGCTGGGCAGGCTGCGTCCGCGCCAGCTGGACGATCTCTCTCTGGAACAGGCTGTGCGCTCCCTGATGCGCGAGATGGAGCTGGAAAGCCGCGGAATTGTCAGCCATCTCGACTGGCGCATTGATGAATCATTGCTGAGTGAAGGCCAGCGCGTCACGCTGTTCCGCGTCTGTCAGGAAGGGCTGAACAATATCGTCAAACACGCCAACGCCAGCGCGGTGACGCTGCAGGGCTGGCAGCAGGATGAAAGCCTCAGGCTGGTGATTGAGGACGACGGCTGCGGCCTGCCGCCGGGCTCGGGGCAGCAGGGGTTTGGCCTGGCGGGCATGCGCGAGCGCGTGAAGGCGCTGGGCGGCACACTGCATATCTCCTGCACCCACGGGACGCGCGTCAGCGTCAGCCTGCCGCTAAGGAGCCATCATGTTTAAAACCCCCGCAAACGCCGCGCCGATAGGCAACAAAGCGGAGATCGACGCCCGCTACCGCTACTGGCGTCGTCATATCCTGATCACTATCTGGCTCGGCTACGCGTTGTTCTACTTTACCCGCAAAAGTTTCAACGCCGCCGCGCCGGAAATCCTAGCCAGCGGCGTGATGACGCGCACCGATATCGGCCTGCTGGCGACGCTGTTCTACATCACCTACGGCCTGTCGAAGTTCTTCTCCGGCATCGTCAGCGACCGCTCCAACGCCCGCTATTTTATGGGTTTTGGACTAATCGCCACCGGCGTGGTGAACATTCTGTTTGGCTTCTCCACCTCGCTCTGGGCCTTTGCCCTGCTGTGGGCGTTGAACGCCTTTTTCCAGGGCTGGGGCGCGCCGGTCTGCGCCCGCCTGCTCACGGCGTGGTACTCGCGCAACGAGCGCGGCGGCTGGTGGGCTATCTGGAACACCGCGCATAACGTCGGTGGCGCGCTGATCCCAATGGTGGTGGGCGCAGCGGCGCTGCACTACGGCTGGCGCGCGGGGATGATGATTGCCGGTGGTCTGGCGATCCTGGCCGGGTTGTTCCTCTGCTGGCGGCTGCGCGACAGGCCACAAACCGTGGGGCTGCCCGCGGTGGGCGACTGGCGGCACGATGAAATGGAAGTGGCGCAACAGCTTGAGGGGGCGGGGCTGACGCGCAAAGAGATCCTCACCAAATACGTGCTGTTAAACCCGTATATCTGGCTGCTGTCGCTTTGCTACGTGCTGGTCTACGTGGTGCGCGCGGCCATCAACGACTGGGGTAACCTGTACATGTCCGAGACGCTGGGGGTGGACCTGGTGACCGCCAACTCGGCGGTGACGATGTTCGAGCTGGGCGGGTTTATCGGCGCGCTGGTGGCAGGCTGGGGCTCGGATAAGCTCTTCAACGGCAACCGTGGCCCAATGAACCTCATCTTTGCGGCAGGAATTTTACTCTCCGTCGGTTCGCTGTGGTTGATGCCATTCGCCAGCTACGTGATGCAGGCGGCGTGCTTCTTTACCATCGGCTTCTTCGTGTTTGGCCCGCAGATGCTGATCGGCATGGCGGCGGCAGAATGCTCGCATAAAGAGGCGGCCGGTGCGGCGACGGGCTTCGTCGGGCTGTTTGCCTACCTTGGCGCGTCCCTCTCCGGCTGGCCGCTGGCGCGGGTGATCGACATCTGGCACTGGAGCGGTTTCTTTGCCGTGATCGCTATCGCGGCGGGGATATCGGCCCTGCTGCTGCTGCCGTTTTTGCATGCGCAGGCGCCGCGTGAAGCCAGTGTGATGTGATGCGCCTCACCTTTTCACCCCGAGTGGCGCAAAACTAAGAAATTTTCCCGGTTTTACCTGGACGCTGTCTCAGGCATCTCTCCTGGCTGATTTTTACAATGCCTGCCATTCGCAGGTAAAAATCAGCTCAGGAGCAAACCATGCTGGCCTTCCTTAATCAGGTGCGCAAGCCGACCCTGGATCTGCCGCTCGACGTGCGGCGCAAAATGTGGTTCAAACCGTTCATGCAGTCCTATCTGGTGGTCTTTATCGGCTACCTGACCATGTACCTGATCCGCAAGAACTTTAACATCGCGCAGAACGACATGATCTCCACCTACGGGCTGAGCATGACGCAGCTGGGGATGATTGGCCTGGGCTTCTCCATCACTTACGGCGTGGGCAAAACCGTTGTCTCGTACTATGCAGACGGCAAAAACACCAAGCAATTCCTGCCGTTTATGCTGATCCTCTCCGCCATCTGTATGCTCGGCTTCAGCGCCAGCATGGGCGCGGGCTCCGTCAGCCTGTTCCTGATGATCGCCTTCTACGCCCTGAGCGGTTTCTTCCAGAGTACCGGCGGGTCGTGCAGCTACTCCACCATCACCAAATGGACCCCGCGCCGTAAGCGTGGTTCATACCTTGGTATGTGGAACATCTCCCACAACCTCGGCGGGGCGGGGGCAGCAGGCGTGGCGCTGTTCGGTGCTAACTACCTGTTTGATGGTCACGTCATCGGCATGTTTATCTTCCCGTCGATTATCGCCCTGATTGTCGGCTTTATCGGTCTGCGTTTCGGCAGCGACTCTCCGGAATCTTATGGCCTCGGCAAAGCCGAAGAGCTGTTCGGCGAGGCGATCAGCGAAGAGGACAAAGAGACCGAAGAGAACGAGATGACAAAATGGCAGATCTTTGTTGAGTACGTGCTGAAAAACAAAGTGATCTGGCTGCTCTGCTTCTCCAACATTTTCCTGTACGTGGTGCGCATCGGTATTGATCAGTGGTCGACCGTGTATGCCTTCCAGGAGCTGAAGCTCTCTAAAGAAGTCGCGATTCAGGGCTTTACCCTGTTTGAAGTGGGTGCGCTGGTCGGTACGCTGCTGTGGGGCTGGCTCTCTGACCTCGCCAACGGTCGTCGTGCGCTGGTGGCCTGCGTCGCGCTGGCGCTGATTATCGCTACCCTGGGCGTCTACCAGCACGCCAGCAACCAGTACGTTTACCTGGCGTCTCTGTTTGCGCTCGGCTTCCTGGTGTTTGGTCCGCAGTTGTTGATCGGCGTAGCGGCGGTGGGATTTGTACCGAAAAAAGCGATCGGCGCCGCCGATGGGATTAAAGGCACCTTCGCCTACCTGATCGGCGACAGCTTCGCCAAGCTGGGTCTGGGGATGATTGCCGACGGCACGCCGATTTTCGGCCTCACTGGCTGGGCAGGCACCTTTGCGGCGCTGGATGCCGCCGCCATCGGCTGTATCGTCCTGATGGCGATGGTTGCGGTGCTCGAAGAACGTAAAATTCGCCGTGAAAATCGTGTGCAGAAATTAAAAGCAGCCTGAGTGTGCAGGTGACTTCTTTGCCCGGTGTGTGATGCCGGGCTTTTTTGTTTTAAATTCCAGTTTTTACCCCGCTTTACACAATCGCCCCTCTCCTTGCTCTACAGTTTTTTTGCTGCCGCCTTTCGCGCAGCCTTATTCCTTTTGCTATGGGAGAGCTTGCATGTTGACCCGACGATTATCCTGCCTGGCGCTGTTGATGGCGCTGGCAACCCCCGCAATGGCTACGGATGCGCCCACCTACGGCGAGAAGCTGGAAGGTTTCGACTACGGCTGGCCGGTAAAACACTTTACGTTTACCTCCCAGGAACAGTCTCTGGATATGGCTTATCTGGACGTGAAGCCGGAAAAACCCAACGGCCGCACCGTGGTGCTGATGCACGGCAAAAACTTCTGCGCCGGTACCTGGGACGGCACTATCCGTGCGCTCTCAGCCAGCGGTTATCGGGTGATCGCTCCCGACCAGATTGGCTTTTGTAAATCCACCAAACCGGAGCATTATCAGTACACCTTTCAGCAGCTGGCGGATAACACCCACGCCTTGCTGAAAACGCTCGGCGTCGATCGCGTGACGGTTATCGGCCATTCGACCGGAGGGATGCTGGCGACCCGCTACGCCCTGATGTGGCCGCAGCAGGTGGAGCAGCTGGTGATGGTCAACCCAATTGGTCTGGAAGACTGGAAAGCGCGCGGCGTGCCGCATATTACGGTCGACCAGTGGTACCAGCGCGAGCTGAAGGTCAGCGCCGACGGTATTCGTCAGTACGAGAAAAATACCTACTACGCCGGAGCGTGGAAGCCGGAGTACGAGCGTTGGGTCACCATGCTTGCCGGGCTTAACAACGGGCCGGGAAAAGAACGTGTGGCCTGGAACTCGGCGCTGCTCTACGACATGATTTACACCCAGCCGGTGATCTACGAATTTAGTGAACTGAAGATGCCGGTATTATTGATGATCGGCACGAAGGACAACACCGCCATCGGGAAAGATCTCGCCCCGCCTGAGATCCGCAAAACGCTCGGCAACTATGCGGTGCTGGGGAAGGAGACGGCGAAACGCATCCCGCACGCGACGCTGGTCGAGTTCAACGACATGGGGCACGCGCCGCAGATGCAGGATCCTGCACGCTTCCACGAGGCACTGCTGAAAGGGCTTCAGGCTCGCTGACTGGTTTCCAGCAACAACCCGCGCAGCCACATCTGCGCGGGATTACGGTGTGTTCTGGCGTGCCAGGCCATGCACTTGGTGAAACCCGGCACCGGAATCGGTGTGTCGCAGACAAACATTCCTGTCTGGTTTTCCGCTATCCGTGACGGTACCACGGCGATCATATCGCTTATCGCCAGTACATCCGGCAGTACCAGGAAGTTGCTCACCGATAACCCCACGTGCCGCGTCCGGCCCATTTTTTCCAGCGCGCCATCCGTCACGCCGCGAAAACTGTCACCCTCATAAGAGACCAGCACGTGCTCAAGGGCGCAAAAGCGCGCCAGAGAGAGCGGTTTGCCCGCGTCCGGGTGGTCGGCACGCATCATGCAAACGTACCGTTCATCATAAAGCGCCCGGCTGTGCAGGTCGTCTGGCGTGGTGTGGGGCGTGATCAGCGCCACGTCAACGTTCCCGCGTTCAAGCTGGTTCATCATCCGCTCGGAATCGACAGGTATAACCCGCACGCGTATTGCCGGTGCCCGCACCTTCAGTGCCGCGATAAACGGCACCGCGATCGCGCGGAGCGCGTAATCGGTAGCAGCAAGCGTGAAGGTGAGGGTGGCCTGTCGTGGGTCAAACGCCACCGGCTGCAGCAGGAGGTCGATATCTGCCAGGATGCGCTTCACCGGCGCGGCCAGCTCTTCCGCACGCGTCGTGGGTACGATACCGTGGGGCGCACGGATAAACAGCGGGTCGTCGAAGTAATCCCGCAGGCGGTTCAGCATGCCGCTGACCGCCGGCTGGGTCAGGGCCAGACGCGCCGCCGCGCGGGTGACGCTGCGTTCATCCAGCAGGGCGTCGAGCGTTTTCAGCAGGTTAAGATCCAGCGTGCGCAGATCCGTTTTCATGACGACATTCTACCTTTTTTCAGTTCACTATTATGGCCGTGCCCGCTGTCGATACCCTGCGTTTCCCGCTATGATGAGCGGCTATTCAAAGGAGAACGCATGGTCTGGATAATGCTGGCAACGCTTGCCGTGGTGTTTGTGGTTGGGTTTCGTGTCCTGACCTCGGATTCCCGCCGCGCCATCAAACGCTTGAGCGAACGGCTGGGTATCACCCCGATGCCGGTAGAATCGATGATCGATCAGTTCGGTAAAACGCCCGGCAATGAGTTTATCCGCTATCTTGAACGCCCGGACGAGGCGCATCTGCAAAACGCTGCCCAGGTGCTGCTCATCTGGCAGGTCTGTATCGTCGACGGTAGCGAAGAGAATCTCCACACCTGGCACCGCATGTTGCGTAAAGCTCGTCTGGCCGCGCCGATCACCGATGCGCAAATCCGCCTCGCCCTTGGCTTTATGCGCGAGATGGAGCCGGATCCGCAGGAGTTGAACGCTTTCCAGCTGCGTTACAACCAGCTCTTTCTGCCAGAAGAGGGTGTGTTTTACCTGCACTGATATCACGAACCGTGATGATGAGTATAAGGCATCATCATTAGATTTATACCACTCACGGGCGCACCATCACCTCATCCACTAACGATGAGGTGAACCATGAAACAATCCGCCATTATCTGGCCAGACGATTACCTGCCAGGCACCACCGATAACTTTGCGTCCAACGAAATCATTGTCGCCGGGCTGAGCGCAAAAGAGATTTGGGCGCAGCTTAACGACACTACCCTGTGGCCGAACTACTACAGCAACGCCGAAGATATTCGTTTTCACGACGGCAGCGGTCCGGAACTGAGCGCCAACGCCCGCTTCCGCTTCACGACCTTTGGCTTTCCGGTTGAGGCGCAGGTGACGGAGTATGTTCCGCCGGTCAATGGCGAGGCGGCGCGTATCGCCTGGCACGGCTGGGTGGAAGGGGAGGAGAGCGCGCGTCTGGATGTGATCCACGCCTGGCTGTTTGAAGACTTACCGGGTAACCGCGTCCGTATTTTGACTCAGGAGTCGCAGAAAGGCGTTCCGGCACAGGAATTAGCACGTACCCTACCGAACCCGATGATCAACGGGCATCAGGAGTGGATCGTCGGGCTGGCGAAGGCGGCGATGCAAGAAAAGTTGTCGAAACGTTAAATTCGTCACACTTTTGATGATAAACTGCGCGACTTTCCCGCACGTTTTTATCTCAGGTGACACCATGACAGAACATATCCAGCCCACGACCAGACCGCAGACCAAAGAGGTTTCTCGCCCCAACTGGTCGGCGGTTTTTTCCGTGGCGTTCTGTGTCGCCTGTCTTATTACCGTGGAGTTTTTACCGGTCAGCCTGCTGACGCCGATGGCGCAGGATCTCGGCATTTCCGAAGGCGTGGCAGGGCAGTCCGTTACCGTGACCGCGTTTGTGGCGATGTTTGCCAGCCTGTTTATCACGCAGGTTATTGGCGCGATTGATCGCCGCAAAGTGGTCATTCTCTTCAGCGTGCTCCTGACGCTCTCCTGTCTGCTGGTCTCTTTCGCGGAGAGCTTCACCCTGCTGCTGCTCGGCCGCGCCTGTCTGGGGCTGGGGTTGGGCGGTTTCTGGGCAATGTCCGCCTCGCTCACCATGCGTCTGGTGCCGGCACGCACCGTGCCGAAAGCCCTCTCCGTTATCTTTGGCGCAGTCTCCATCGCGCTGGTGATTGCCGCGCCGCTGGGAAGTTTCCTTGGGGGAATCATCGGCTGGCGTAACGTCTTTAACGCCGCAGCGGTGATGGGTTTTCTCTGCATTCTGTGGGTGTGGAAAGCGCTGCCGTCCCTGCCGGGAGAAGCGGCGCACCACAAACAGAACATGTTCAGTCTGCTTAAGCGCCCCGGCGTGCTGGCGGGGATGACCGCCATCTTCATGGCCTTTGCCGGGCAGTTTGCCTTCTTTACCTATATCCGTCCGGTCTTTATGACCATGGCGGGCTTTGACGTGGATGGCCTGACGCTGGTGCTGCTCAGCTTCGGTATCGCCAGCTTTGTCGGCACCTCGCTGTCGTCTCAGTTCCTGAAGCGCTCCCTGAAAGTGGCGCTTGCTGGCGCCCCGCTGGTACTGGCTGTCAGTGCCGTCGTGCTCATTCTGTGGGGCAGCGACAAATGGGTTGCCTCGGCGATTGCGATTATCTGGGGCTTTGCCTTTGCGCTGGTGCCGGTGGGCTGGTCGACGTGGATCACCCGCTCGCTTGCCGATCAGGCTGAAAAAGCCGGGTCGATTCAGGTGGCGGTGATCCAGCTGGCGAACACCTGCGGCGCGGCGGTGGGCGGCGTGGCGCTCGACCACCTGGGGCTGACGTCGCCGCTGGTCATCTCCGGCACGCTGATGCTGCTGACCGCGCTGCTGGTGGCTGGGAAAGTGAAGGCGAAGTAATGCTTTTCTCCCTCTCCCGTGGGAGAGGGCTGGGGTGAGGGCAACAGGCTACGCCGGGGCTTTCACCCGTTTTCTCGAATCCATCGAAATCAACACCACCGACGACACGATCAGCAGCGTGCCCAGCCAGTCCGGCAGGGTAAACGCCACGCCCAGTAAAATCACCGACAGTAACGCGCTGCTCAGCGGCTCGGCGCAGCTCAGAATGCTCGCCTTCGGCCCACCGATCATCTGCGCGCCTTTCAGGTACAGGCTGAACGTCAGCGCCGTGCCGATCACCACCAGGTAGAAAAACGCCAGCAGCAGGCTGCCGTCAATGACAAACGCGGTGCCGCGTCCGGCGTAGAACGGCGTCAGCGTTAAGCCGGCGATCAACATACTCCAGCCGACAATCGGCAAGGTGCCGTAACGGGCGATCAGGGTTGACGGATACGTCGTGTAAAACGCCGCGGCAAAAGCCGAGGCAATGCCAAAGAACAAAGCCGCAGGCGAGATGGAGAGTGAAGTGGGATCGCCGTGGGTGACCAGCAAAAATGTCCCCACCAGTGAGGTCAGGATCGCGGAAAGCACAAACAGACCCGGCCGCTTTTTCCGCGCCAGCGCAAACCACGCCACGATAATCGTCGGAGACAGAAACTGCAGCACGGTGGCCGTAGCCGCGTTGGATTTCTCGATTGTCACCAGGAAGGTGAGCTGCACTGTGAGCGCGCCAGCCAGGGAGAAAAACAGCAGGCTGAGGGCGTCTTTGCGATGTTTGATGACCGAGAAAATTTTGTCGCCGTGAACGAAGGAAAGCGTCAGCAGGATCAGGCCGGTAAACAGCAGGCGAACCATGGTCAGATACGGTGACGAGATCTGGCTTTTCTCCATGATGTACTGCGCGCAAACCCCTGAGCTGCCCCATAAAACGGCGGCAATCAGGACGTTCAGCATCCCTTTACGTGTGGAACCCATGTTCTCCCCTGCGATGTTGGTTTTTTTGTAGCATAACATGGGATCTTGCCGGGTGGCGCTGCGCTTGCACGGGCCTACAAAACCTTGTAGGCCCGTGCAAGCGCAGCGCCGCCGGGCGAAACAAACGACGCTCTACTAGAACCATGCCTCCCACATTGCGCCGACGTTGAAGTCGTCCAGCGTTTCGTCTTTGGTATTGTTCACGCGGGCGGTACGTTCGTTATCCACTTTGCCGCCGGTGACGTAGAAGCGCAGCATCGGACGGAACTCCGGCCCCATGGCGATAGACATGTTCTGCGACAGGGTCAGCTTCCAGCCCTTGTTGTCGCCGCCGTTGTCGTAATCCACATGCTGCCAGCCTGCTTCCAGCCAGGTGGAGTGAACGTCGTTCCACCAGTGCATCGGACGTACAATGGCGTTGTAGTTCTTACGGTTATCGGTCTTATCACGGCTGTTGTCGTAGTCGTGGAAGGCGAGGATGTACTCCACCTGCGTGGCCTGGGTGAATTTGTACAGCCCTTCGAAGCTGGCATAGACCGTGGTCAGATCCTCGGTTTTATTGAACACGCTGTTATCCGCGTTATCAGAGTAACGGGCAATCACCTTGTTCACGCCGCTGTCGTTGGTGTGGCTCAGCACCACGCCACCCTGCCAGGCATTCAGACGCTCATCGCTCTCCACCGCTTTTGAATCAAAGCCGTAGTTGGCGTAAAGCTCCAGATCCAGCGGACCGACTTTCATGCCGTGGATTTTAGAGGTGGCCGCGTAGTTACCTTTGTCGCCCGTGCCGGACCCGCCGGTACAGGTGATGCGTGACGGGTTGGCTTCATCCTCCATGACTTCCGGGCTACAGGATTCCACCGCCGCCACCGCGGCCACGTCAAACTGCACGCCGCCGATGTCGAAGTTCTTCACCCCGGCGCCCTGGCCGTCGTGGTTCATCCAGAAGTAATCGTTGATGCCCTGCTGCGGACGCTGGTGGAAGTCACGACCAGCCCAGAAGTAGGCGTTCGGGTTGGAGGCCATAATGTTGGTCACCCCCGCGTAGGCTTTTTTCAGGTTAACTTCATCGCCCCAGTGGTCGATCATCACGTTGATGTCCCAGATGGCGCCGTTGTCACCCTTGAAGGCCTTGGAGAGCTGGAATTCACCGCCGTTGCCTTCGTTACCCAGACGACCGATGGCAGATGCCCCGTTATAGGAACCGTCCACCGCCACGTATTTCTGGTCAGCGGCCTGGAAGTGCGCGCCGTAACGGGCATAACCGGTAAATTTAATGCCGAACGGAATAGCCATATCCGGGGATTGCGCCGCGCTTTGCGGCTCCGTCACCACGTCGGCTTTTTTCGCGACCGCGGCATCCATTTTGGCCTGACGCTCCGCGAGGGCTTTATCCACCGCTTTTGCCACAATGGCGTCGATTTGTTCCTGGGTAAATTCCTGTGCGAGTACAGAAATTGGGCAAAGCGCGGCGATAACCGCCATGGTTAATGGAAGTTTTTTTAGGGTAGTCATGGTTATCTCAATATAGTTTAATTTTATTCAGACAATAACCATCCCGCTCCGATCTGACAGAGTATGTCGCTATCATCAGAACAAGTGGATTTCTATTTAAGGTACAGAGGTATTACTCGTTATTTCGCCATAGATTATCTCTGATATAAATGAATAATTTCTTCGGATAATTCACGCGCCAGTAATGAATTCATTAAATGATCTTGCGCGTGCACCATAATTAACGTCATCGGCTGACGGGCTTCACCCGCATCCTGCTCAATGAGTTTGGTCTGCATCTTGTGCGCCTGGCGCGCGTAGCCATCGGCTTCGCGCAGCAGGCTTTTGGCTTCGTCAATGTTGCCCTGCCGCGCAGCGTGCAGTGCTTCAAAGCACAGGCTGCGCGACTGACCCGCATTGACGATGATTTCCATCACGGCTTCTTCTAAGGCAATCATCGTCTTTCTCTCTATTTCTCGAAACTATTATGTAAAGAGGTGGCAGCAAACCACTCTCCGCTCTTTTTAATGGTGCGCTGTTGCGTAGTTAAATCGAGCTGAATAAAGCCATAGCGGTTTTTATACGCATTACACCACGACCAGTTATCAATAAACGTCCACATATGGTAACCAAGACAGTGACACCCTTCGCTAATACCTTTATGCAGCCAGGCTAAATGTCCGGAAATAAAATCGATGCGGTATTGATCGTTGATTTGGCCATTTTCAATAAAACGCTGCTCATTTTCGACACCCATTCCGTTTTCAGAAATAAAACAGCGTGGGTTGCCGTAATTGTCGCGCAGATTAACCAGAATATCGTAAATACCCGGCTCGTAAATTTCCCAGCCACGGTACGGGTTCATCTTGCGGCCCGGCATTTCGTAGTTATCAAAGAACCACTCCGGCATAAACGGCGCCTGCGGGTTCATCGCGCTGTCGCGACACTTCACGCGACGCGGCTGGTAATAGTTAATGCCGAGCAGGTCGATTTTCCCTTCTGCGATCAGGAAACTGTCCTCCGGTTTACAGGCGGGCAGCTGGTCGTAAGATTTCAGCAGCGCCACCAGATCGGCCGGGTATTCGCCGCGCAGAACCGGGTCCAGAAAGCTGCGGTTGAACATCAGATCCGCAATGTGCGCCGCCTTCACGTCCGCCGGGTTTTGCGAGCGCGGGTAGGACGGCGTCAGGTTGAGCACGATGCCGATCTCACCTGCGTAATGTCCGGCGCGGTAGGCCTGGACAGCCTTCGCGTGGGCCAGCACGGTGTGATACGCCACGGTGGCCGCCCGACGGAAATCCACCACGTTGGGGTAGTGGAAATCGTACAGATAACCGCCTTCAACCGGGACAATCGGCTCGTTGAAGGTAAACCAGTGCAGCACGCGGTCGCCAAACAGGTCGAAGCAAATCTGCGCATAGCGGGCGTAAGCGTCCACCACCTCCCGGTTTTCCCAGCCGCCAATCTCCTGCATCGCCATCGGCATGTCGAAATGGAACAGGGTGATAAATGGCGTAATGCCCTGCTCGATCAGCTCATCAATGACCTGGTTATAAAATTCGACCGCCTTTGGATTCACTTCACCGATACCGTCGGGGATCAGGCGCGCCCAGCTTATAGAAGTGCGAAAGCTGTTGTGGTTCAGCTGCTTTAACAGCTGAATGTCCGTTTTCCAGTGCTGATAAAACGTGGAGGTATGCTGCGGCCCCACGCCGTTGTGAAAACGGTTCGGCTCGCGGGCAAACCAGTAATCCCATGTGGTTTCACCCTCTCGTGTCCCTTCGGTCTGGAGAGCAGAGCTTGCGCTGCCCCACCAGAAATTATCGGGAAATGTATATTTCATGACGCTTCCTCTTTGACTTAATTGCTTGCGGTCTCAGCGGTACCGACGGTTGCCTGAGCTTTCTGCTCTTCGTTTTTCATCAACGTACGCTCGTAAGCACGCAGGAACGGCAGGTACATCAGCGCTGACATCACCATACAGATGAGACACATCACCACCGGGCTCAGCGCCCAGTTGGCGGCCCATGAGGCGCCAATTGGTGCGGGCGTGGTCCACGGCGTTAACGATACCACCTGTGCCAGCCAGCCCAGTTTGGTTGCCGCGTACGCCAGGCACGCATTCACCAGCGGAACACACACGAACGGGATAAACAGCATCGGGTTCATGATAATGGGCGCGCCGAACAGGATCGGTTCGTTGATGTTAAAGAAGCTTGGCACAACGCCCATTTTGCCGATGGTGCGTAAGTGCGTTACCCGGCTACGCAGCAGCAGGAAGGCCAGCGGCAGCGTGGAGCCTACGCCGCCAATCAGCAGGTAGTGATCCCAGAAGCCCTGCAGGTAGACGTGTGGCAGTGCCGCACCGGCCGCCAGAGCCGCCTGGTTTGCCGACAGGTTCGCCATCCAGAACGGGTTCATGATGCCGGTGACAATCAGCGAGCCGTGGATACCGGCGAACCAGAAGATTTGGCACAGCAGCACGGAGAGCAGAATGGCGGGCAGCGAGTCAGACGCAGAGACCAGCGGTTCCAGCAGGTGCATAATCGCCTGCGGGATGATCATGCCGGTCTGCGCCTCGATAAACAGGTTCAGCGGATGCAGGGTGCCAATCACCACCATCACCGGGATCAGGATCTCAAACGAACGCGCCACGCCGGTCGGGACTTCCTTCGGCAGACGAATGGTCACGTTGTTCTGCTTCAGCCACGCATAGACGCGGGTGGCGTAGATGGCGGTGATCAGCGCAGTGAAAATCCCCTGACCAGACAGGTACTGGGTGGAGATCTTACCGTCCGCATACGGCGCGGCGACCAGCAGGAAGGCCATAAAGGCCAGCAGGCCGGACATCACCGGGTCGAGATTAAACTGACGCCCCAGGCTCGCCCCGATCCCCACCGAGATGAAGAAGGTCATCACGCCCATGCTGAGGTTAAATGGCAGCATCAGCTGTTCGCGATAAGTCTGGGAGAAATCCAGCCAGCCGCGGGCAAAGCTGTTGGTGGTATCCGCCGAGAACGGCGGGAAGATGAACACCAGCATAAACGAGCCGATGATCATAAACGGCAGCGCGGCGGTAAAGCCGTCGCGGATGGCAATCACATACTTTTGCTGGCCGAGCTTCGCGGCCAGCGGGGTAATTGACTGCTCAATCACCGCGACCATGGATTGATATAACGAACTCATGTGAACACCTTTTAGTGTGCCGCTTCGATGAGCGACAGAGCATAGTCCAGTACTTTATCGCCACGCTGCATGCCGTAGTCCATCATATCGATGGGCTGGACCGGAATGCCTTTTGTGGCCGCCTTGTCTGAAAGTGTCTGTAACATGTATTTCACTTGCGGTCCGAGAAGCACCACCTGATATTGCGGAAACTGCGTATCAAATTCGGAAACGCCGTACGCATCAATTTTTACCGCCAAACCGCGTTCTTTCGCCACATCGACCATTTTGCTGACCAGCAGGCTGGTGGACATCCCGGCAGAGCAGCAGAGCATAATCTTGAACATCGACAACCATCCTCAAAATGTAAATAGATATTGCGGTAATGATTGGATATCAGATGGAAACCGGTTTCCATTTATAAAAGACAGAAGTGTGACAACCATCAAGATCCCTTATATATGAGGCTAATTAACCCGATGTGCGTCACAGAATTTGGCTGTTTTGACATCATTTTGAGTGGAAACGGAAAATCGGTTTCCATGGAAAACGGAAACGGATATACTCCTTACTGGCTATAATGTGAGCCGTAGCGGTAATGGAATTTGCAGGCGCGAGGTAAGCCTGTCAGGGGAAAAAGATGTCGACAATCAATGATGTATCACGTCTTGCCGGGGTGTCGAAAGCCACGGTATCGCGAGTGTTGAGTGGGTCGCGTGGCGTAAAGGAAGCCAGCCGTCAGGCCGTTCTGAAAGCGGTAGATGAACTGAACTACCGGCCCAATGTGATTGCGCAGTCGCTGCTGAGCCAGTCGACGGGGTGTATCGGGGTGATTTGCGCGCAGGAGAATATTAACCAGACGACCGGTTATCTGTACGCGCTGGAAAAACAGCTCAGCCAGCATCAAAAACACCTGCTGCTGCGCTTCGCCCATAGCAAAGCGGACGTGCTGCACGCCCTGGAAGAGCTCTCCTGTGGGCTTTGCGATGACATTCTGGTGATTGGCGCGCGTTTTCCACTGGATATCGACATGGATAATGTCATCCTGGTTGACTGTATGGGCTCAGAAAATCCCAACAGCATCCAGTTCGATCACGCCTTCGCCGCCGAAACCGCCTGTAACTACCTTACCAGCCAGGGACGCCGCCAGATTGCCCTGATCCATCCGCACGGTAGCGGCTTTGCCGATCAGGTGCTGCTGGGCTACAAACATGCGCTGGAAAAAAATTTCCTGCCCTTCAACCGCAACCTCGTGTTTATGGACGCGACCTCCTCGTCCGTGGCGCTGCAGGAGCTGCTGAATAACGCCAGCACGCTGAATTTCAACGCATTACTGGTTGCGGACGAGCAGGAAGCGCAGCGGGTGATCCCGCAGTTGCAGGCGTTTAATAAATCGGTGCCGGAGGACATCATGGTCTTCAGCCTTGCCGGATCGCTGCATCTGCCAGGCATTCCGGTGATCCCGGCCATTGAGTATTCCATGGATGCCATGGCGGCGCGCATCGTGAGCTGGTTGACGGAAAAAACACAGATGCTCGGGTCGTACGTGCTGCGCGGGGATTTGATCATTCCGGATGTGCGTAAGCGTTAAAAATGTTGTGCAGGCCGGGTAAGGCGCAGCCGCCACCCGGCGAGAAGCCGTTTCCAGCCCTCAATAATCCTCCATACAATCCACTCGCCGCATATCCGCTTTATTCAATCCCACCCCCCAGCGACTGCCACAGGGTGATGCGGTTTTCCAGGTCGGTTTGCTGCAGCGATATCAGCGATTCCTGCGCCGACCACAGCGACCGCTGCGCGGTCAGTACCGTCAGATAATCCCCTGCACCCGCCTGATAGCTGCGGGTCGCCACATCCAGCGTTTTTTGCTCGGCCGCAACGTATTCACGCTGGGCATCAAGCTGCTCGCTGAGCGTTTCACGGCGTGCCAGCGCATCGGCCACGTCTTTAAACGCGCTCTGGATGGTTTTCTCGTAGGTGGCGATCAATCCCTTCTTCTCCGCTTCCGCGTAGCGCAGCTGGGCCAGATTGTTACCGCCGCTGAACAGCGGCAGGGTGATGGACGGTGCGAATGACCACACCTTCATCCCGTGGCTGAACAGGGACGAAAGCGAATCGCTGCCGACGCCCGCACTGGCGGTCAGTGAAATGGTGGGGAAGAAGTTGGCGCGCGCGGCACCGATATTGGCGTTGGCGCTCAGCAGGTTGTGCTCCGCCTCCTTAATATCCGGGCGACGCAGCAGCGCGCTGGAACTGACACCCGCCGGGATCAGCGTGATGGTGTTATCGCTCAGGCTCTCCAGCGTACCCGGCAGCAGAGTGTCCGGCACCGTGTCACCCGCCAGCAGATTAAGGGCGTTTTTGTCCTGCATTACCTGCGTTTGATAGCTCGCCACGCTGGCACGCGCCTGCTGATAAACCGCCATCGCCTCGCTGACGTCCGTAGCCGCCGCCACGCCGACCTGCTGCTGACGCTTCACTATCCTGAGCGAGCTGGCGGCGCTCTCCATTGTCGATTTTGCCAGCGCCAGGTTGCTGTTATCGGCCGCCAGGGTTACCCAGGCAGTGGTCAGTTCGCTGACCAGCGTCAGGCGCGTGTTCTGCGCGGTAAATTCACTGGCAAGCCAGGTTTCACGTGCTGCACGCGACAGGCTCTGGTTGCGGCCAAACAGATCCAGCTCGAAGCTGGAGACCGTGCCGTTGGCCTCATCGCTGGTCGCGACACCGCTTGCCAGCGTGCGGCTGCGGGTGTGGCTCAGCTCCGCGTCCACCGTCGGGAACAGGGACGATCGCGTTTCGCCGTACTGGGCGCGCGCGGCGTCAATATCGGCAATCGCTTTTTGCAGGTCGCGGTTGCTGTTGAGCGCCATCGTCATTACGCCTTTCAGGCGCGCATCGTTCATCACCTGTTGCCACTGGCTCACCACGGCGGTGGCTTCGCCGTGCGCACCCGGCAACGTCGCCGGGATGGGCGCAGCCGGGCGCTGATACGTGGGATCTAAAGAGACGCAGCCCGCGCTCATCAGCGCTAACACGAAAACAGATAAACGAAACATTATGACCTCCGGTTGCTGTGTTTACCGGAGAACAGACGTTTCACCAGTACAAAGAATAACGGAACGAAGAAGATCGCCAGCAGCGTGGCGGCCAGCGTCCCACCAATAATGCCGGTACCGATCGCCACCCGGCTGTTGGCCCCTGCACCGGTGGCAATCGCCAGCGGCGTCACGCCTGCAATAAACGCCAGCGAGGTCATGATGATGGGGCGCAGACGCGTCTGGGCTGCACGCAGCGCCGCACGTGTCAGGGAGTAGCCTTCGGCGACTTTCGCCTCGGCAAATTCAACAATCAGAATGGCGTTCTTCGACGACAGGCCGATGGTGGTCAGCAGTGCCACCTGGAAGTAGACGTCATTGTTCAGGCCGCGCAGGGAGGCGGCAATCGCCGCGCCCAGCACCCCAAGCGGGATCACCAGGATGACGGAAATCGGTACCGACCAGCTCTCATACAACGCCGCCAGACACAGGAACACCACCAGGATCGAGAGGGCATACAGGCTCATGGCCTGGCCGCTCGCCAGTTTTTCCTGTAAGGACAACCCGCTCCACGCCCAGGTGCTGCCGGACGGCAAATTATTCGCCAGCTGCTCCATTTTGCTCATCGCCGTACCGGAACTGGCGCCACTGGCGTTCTCGCCCTGAATTTCATACGCCGCCGATCCGTTGTAGCGCACCAGGCTTTCCGGGCCATACTCCCAGCGGGTGGTGGCAAAGGCGGAGAACGGGGTCATGGTGCTGTCGCTACCGCGTACATACCATTTGTTGAGATCGGACGGCACGGCGCGATAGTCGCTGTCGCCCTGGATATAGACCTTCTTCACGCGGCCGCGATCGATAAAATCATTCACGTAGGTGCCGCCCCATGCGCTGGAGAGGGTGTCGGTGACGTCGCTCAGGGAGAGCCCCAGCGACACGGCTTTATTGTTGTCGATATCCACCTGAAGCTGCGGCATCTGCGGCAGATCGTTGGCGCGAACCGCGTGCAGGGAGGCATCCTGATTCGCCTCGCCAATCAGCTGGTTACGCAGCTTGAGCAGCGTGTCGCGGTCGGTGCCGCCGCTCGCCATCAGCTCAAAGGTAAAGCCATTGCTCTGGCCCAGGCCGTCCACCGCCGGTGGCGTCATGGCAAAGATGGTCGCATCGCGGATGGTGCTCAGCTCCTGCGTGGCGCGCAGGGCAATGGCCTGAGCGGTGTTTTCATCCCCCTTACGTTCGGACCAGTTTTTCAGGGAGACAAACGCCATCCCGGCGTTCTGGCCGCTGCCGCTAAAGCTGAAGCCCTCAATGGTGAAGATAACGTTGGTGTTGGCTTTCTCTTTGGTGAGGAACCACTCGCGCACCTGGCGGCTGACTTCGGCGGTGCGTGTCGATGTTGCGCCGGCTGGCAGGGTGTACTGCACCATGATTTCGCCCTGGTCTTCCGTCGGCAGGAAGCTGCCCGGCAGTTTCAGCATCGCGAACCCCATCGCGCCGCAGAGCAGGGCGTAGATGACCAGCATGCCGCCGGAACGGCGCAGGGCGCGCAGCACCTTGTTCTGATAGCCATGCTCGGTCTTGCTGTAGAAGCGGTTAAACGCGCCGAAAAAGCCCTTCTTATGTGGGGCGGTGTGGCTCAGAATCGAGCCGCACAGCGCAGGCGTCAGGGTTAATGCCACCACCACGGAAAGGAGCATCGCCGAGATAATGGTGACCGAGAACTGACGGTAAATCACCCCGGTGGACCCGCCAAAGAAGGCCATCGGCAGGAACACCGCAGAGAGCACCAGGGCAATCGCTACCAGCGCACCGGAGATTTCGCCCATCGATTTTTCCGTGGCTTCCCGGGCGGGTAGCCCTTCGTCGCGCATAATACGTTCGACGTTTTCCACCACCACGATGGCATCATCCACCAGCAGCCCTATCGCCAGCACCATCGCAAACAGGGTCAGGGTGTTGATGGAGTAGCCGAACAGCGCCAGTACGCCAAAGGTGCCCAGCAGAACCACCGGAACGGCCAGCGCCGGGATCAGCGTGGCGCGGATGTTTTGCAGGAACAGGTACATCACCACGACCACGAGGATAATGGCTTCGAACAGAGTCTGAATGACATCCTCAACGGAGATTTTGATGAACTCGGTGCTGTCTTTCGGGTAGGCCACGTCGTAGCCTTCCGGCATCGACTTTTTGAACTCGGCGATTTTCTCTTTCACCGCCGTGGCGGTATTGAGCGCGTTAGCGCCCGGTGAAAGCATCACCGCCATCCCCGCGGCCGGGTGGCCGTTCAGCTTCGCGGTGGAGGTGTAATCTTCGCTGCCCATCTCCACGCGTGCAACATCGCTGATGTGTACCACCGCGCCGTTAGACTGGCTCTTAACGATGATATTTTTGAACTGATCCACCGTCTGCAGACGCGACTGGGCGCGCACGGTAGCGGTCAGCTGCTGGGCGTTCGACGAGGGCAGCGCGCCGATTTTACCGGCGGAAACCTGCACGTTCTGCGCTTCAATCGCGCTCTGTACATCTGAAGGCATCAGCGAGTAGGACGCCAGCTTCGCCGGGTCGAGCCAGATACGCATCGCGTATTCCGCACCAAACACCTGCAGACTCCCGACGCCATCCACACGCGCCAGCGGATCCTGCATATTACTGACCAGCCAGTCGGCGATATCCGAGCTGCTGGCGGTGTCGGTTTTGTCGTACACCCCCATGATCAGCAGGAAGTTGCTCTGCGATTTCTCGACGGTGATCCCGGACTGCTGTACTTCAGTCGGCAGGCGTGATTCTGCCTGCTGGACTTTGTTCTGCACCTGGACCTGCGCGGTGTCCGGGTCGGTCCCCTGTTCAAAGGTGACGGTAATGCTCACCGAACCGTCCGAACTGCTGGTGGAGGTGAAGTAGAGCAGGTTATCCAGCCCGGTGAGCTGCTGCTCAATCACCTGCGTCACGCTGTTTTCCAGCGTCTGCGCGGAGGCACCGGTGTAGGTGGCGGAGATCTTGATCGACGGCGGGGCGACGTCCGGGTACTGCGCAACCGGCAGCGTGCGGATCGCCAGTATCCCGGCGAGCATAATCAGAATGGCGATCACCCAGGCAAAGACCGGGCGACGCACGAAGAAACGGGAAAACATCAGGCATTTCCTCCGCTGGATTTCATCTCTTCGGCCTTCACCTGTTGGCCGGCGGTGACTTTGTCAGTGCCTTCCACAATCAGCCTGTCACCCGCCTTCAGACCGCTCAGCACCAGCCATTTATCGCCGTAGGTGTCACCCGTTTCCAGCTGACGTTGCTCCACCTTGTTGCTGGCGTTCACCACCAGCGCGGTGGCTTTGCCTTTGGCATCGCGGGTAATGCCCTGCTGAGGAGCCAGGATCGCGTCATCCATGATGCCCTCGTCCACGCTGGCGCGGACAAACATCCCCGGCAAAAGCTGATGCTGTGGGTTCGGGAAGACGGCGCGCAGGGTGACCGAGCCGGTCGATTCATCCACCGCCACTTCGGTCAGCGCCAGACGACCCTTTTCGCTGTAGGTGCTGCCGTCTTCAAGCTGCAACGTGACGCTCAGCGTATCGCTGTTCGAGGCGAGGGTTTGTTTACGTAATCGCAGCAGATCGGCACTCGAACGCGTTAAGTCGACATACATGGTGTCCAGCCCGCGAATGGTGGCCAGCGCGGTGTCCTGCTGAGCGGTCACCAGCGCGCCGGGCGTGACGGAGGAGATGCCGATGCGTCCGGCAATCGGCGCGGTGACGGTAGTCCAGTTGAGGTTAATGCGCGCGCTCTCCTGCGCGGCTTTCTTTGACTCGACGCTGGCCTTGTCCTGCGCGCAGGTGGATTTCGCGTCTTCCGCGTCCTGGCGCGACACGCCGTCGTCTTTCACCAGCTGCGCATAGCGCCGGGCTTTCTGGCAGTCGGCCTGCACCAGCGCTTGCGCCTGTTTCAGCGCCGCGGCGGCTTCATCAAACGCGGCGCGGTAGCTGGAGGGATCGATCTGATACAGCGCTTGTCCGGCTTTCACGGTATCGCCCTCGGTGAACAGCCGCTTCTGAATAATGCCGCCCACCTGTGGGCGAACCTCGGCGCTCATTGCGGCGGTGGTACGCCCGGTCAGTTCACTGACGACGGACACCGGCTGGCTCATGAGTGTGACAATCCCCACTTCCGGAAGAGGACGTTGGGGAGCAGATGTTTGCGCATTATCACACCCTGTCAGGAGGAGTAATGCGGCGATGGAGGTTGTTATCTTTTTCATCATCTTTTTCCAGGGTGAACGATGCCCGCCCTGTTAATGGCTTAACAAGGAGGAGGGCGTTTTAAAGGCACAGCGATACCGTATCTCTGGCAGAACCAGAAATGGTAAACCGGGAAATTACCTGTTCCCGTTAATTATTCACATGTGATTACTTCGCAGTGAAAAGCATATTTAAAATATTCTGATAAATCGGCTCTAATTGTTCTGACGGCACGTTTAAAGGCGTAAGCCGACGGTAAATTGTGCCTTCGATCATCACGGCGGTAATCTCCACGCAGCAGCGAATATGTTCATCACTTAAATGAGGAAACTGCTTTTTCAGGTGCGCACAGGCGTTGCTAAACATACGGGCCTCGGCTGCGGTTAACATGGCGGCCACCTGCGGATTACGCGTCGCCTCGGCGGACATTTCGAGCATCAGCGCATCGTCGTCTTCGTTAATCGTCTGACGCCAGGCGAGCGCCTGCGGCATGCCTTCCACCACCGTTTTGTCCTGCATTCCCTCGATACGGGAATCGATAATACGGCGGATCATCTCTTCAATAATCGCATCTTTGTTACTGAAATAACGGTAAATTTGCCCGACGCTGAGTTTCGCCTCGCTGGCGATTTGCGACATACTGGCCGCATGAAATCCACTGGCGCGAAAGCAGCGGCGCGCGGCGGTGATGATCTCGTCCTGACGTTGTTTCTGCCGTTCTTCCAGTTTTGTGCTCATCGTCGATTACCGGGTAAAAAAGTGAGAATGATCGTTCTCATTATACGTTTTGGGTGCGTATTGGAAAGGCTTTTTTTATTTACATATTGAATGAATATTTCAGGATTTAAAAAATGGAGGAAATAAGGAGTTTTTATGAAGGTTAACCTGTGAGATATTCAGATTGCGTGGAAAATAAGGAGAAAAATATGCACCTGAGCATAACAGAAAAAGTCACACCCGCAGAAAAAGAAGAGTTATTTGTGGGATTAAGAGCTTACAACGCCCAGTTTTTAGATATGACGAACTTTAGTGGTGATATTGGCGTTTACATGCGAGACGAAAAGGGCGTCATGCTGGGTGGATTAATCGGCGTACGAAAAGGTGAATGGCTGAATATTGATTATCTCTGGGTGAGCGATACCGTACGGGGAACCGGCGTGGGCAGCCAGCTTATCAAAACGGCGGAAGAAGAAGCCCGACGTAAAGGCTGTACACATGCCCTGGTCGACACGGTCAGCTTCCAGGCGCGTCCGTTTTATGAAAAACAGGGGTACCAGCTGCAGATGTCTTTGCAGGATTACCCGTATCCAGGCATGCAGCGTCATTATCTGACGAAAGCGCTTTAGGCCCGGTTCTGCATTAGTCATTCCGCTATTTATTGCGAGTCGCTTTCTGAAATTGACGCGTCTCGCTTGCCTCCCTTGAGGGCGATGGCACATGCTTCGGCCTGGTCATTCAACCAGGGAGATAGCAATGAAACGTACAGCAAAACTCTTCAAAAAGGGGCGACGTCAGGCAGTGATGTTGCCTGCTGATTTCATGTTTGATACGGAGAGTGTTTACATCCGACGAGATGAGGAAGGGAACGTCATCTTGACTGCGAGATCGGAAAAGGAGCGTCACAGAGATAATTTTTTACGTTTATTGAAGCAGACTGATGTTCCTGATTCTTTCCTGAGTAAAGAGGAACGCAATCAGAGCTATACAACAAGAGATCCATTTGAAGGGTTCTAGAAAATGCTGCATATGTTGGATACAAACATAGTAAGCCACCTCGTCAGGCAACATCCCGGGGTGATAAAGCACTATTCTCGCACCCCAATAGAAAAAATGTGTATTTCAAGCGTGACGGAGGCTGAACTGCTTTATGGAATAGCCAAAAAGCAAAGTGACAGATTACAAAAAACAATACTTGAGTTCCTTAAAACCATCACTATTTGCGACTGGGACAGTGAAGCCGCAGCAACGTACGGTGAACTCCGCGCAGAAATGGAGAAGAGAGGGAGAGTGATGGGCGATCTCGATCAACTGATCGCTGCGCATGCTCTTAGTCGGGGTACAACAATAGTGACCAACGATCATGCATTCAGAATGGTGCAGGCGCTTGCCGTTGAGGACTGGACAACAGCGTCGTGATCGCCGATGCCTGGTGGCGCAGCGTCACCCGGCAATAGACCGCATATAACCTATCCTTCTTATTGATTCCTTTTCGGTTTTTATTTCACCGCCTCGTTGCCGATATAGTCACTGAAACGTTCATCAAAAGGATAGGTCTTGTGAAACTTCGATTGGGTGCTCTGGTTCTCGCGGGTCTGCTGCTGGCAGGATGCGATCAAAGTGGCAGCGATGCCAAACACATTAAAGTCGGCGTAATCAACGGCGCGGAGCAGGATGTGGCTGAAGTCGCCAAAAAAGTGGCAAAAGAGAAATACGGTCTGGATGTGGAGCTGGTCGGGTTTAGCGGTTCGCTGCTGCCCAACGATGCCACCAACCAGGGAGAACTGGATGCTAACGTCTTCCAGCATCGTCCGTTCCTTGCAGAAGATAACAAGGCGCATAACTACAAACTGGTTGCCGTAGCGAATACCTTCGTCTTCCCGATGGCCGGTTATTCCCGCAAAATCAAATCCGTGTCTGACCTGAAAGACGGGGCGACCATTGCCATCCCTAATGACCCCACCAACCTCGGTCGCGCGCTGCTCCTGCTGCAAAAAGAGAAACTGATTACCCTGAAACCGGACGTGGGCCTGCTGCCAACCGCGCTGGATATCACCGCTAACCCGAAAAAACTGAACATTATGGAGCTGGAAGGGGCGCAACTGCCGCGCGTGCTGGATGACCCGAAAGTGGATGTTGCCATCATCAGCACCACCTATATCCAGCAAACCGGGCTTTCCCCGGTGCATGACAGCGTCTTTATCGAAGATAAAAACTCGCCGTACGTGAACATCGTGGTGACGCGCGAAGACAATAAAGACGCAGAGAACGTAAAGGAATTTATCCAGTCCTATCAGTCACCGGAGGTAGCGAAGGCGGCGGAGACCATTTTTAACGGCGGAGCGGTGCCGGGCTGGTAATGCCCACGGAATTTACACCGTCACGCTGGCATCTATCCGGCTTTCCGGCCAGAGGAAACCCTGGCCAAACCGTGCTCCTGAGGCGCAGGCTCGCTGTAAGTCCTGCGCGGTTTCAATGCCTTCGACGACAACAGCCCGGGCAATCTTCTCTCTGACGAAGTGAACCAGTGTGTCAAAGCGGGCGGGAGAGCTCAGCTCTGAGCGGTCCAGCTTGATGCCATCTACCGGCAGAGCAAGACGCGCATAGTCGTCTGCCAGTTCCTGAGTCAGATCATCCAGCCAGATTTTCCAGCCCGCCGCCTTAAGCTGAAGCAGGGCGTGATGGATGCCGCGTTGCTCTGCGGCACTCATGCGGGTCACGGTTAACGGATCCTGAATTTCTATCGTTAAGCGCTGCTGGTGACGTAGCGCAAGCAACAGGTCGATGGCTTTAGCATCAAGCAGCTGGTCTGCCGGGAGATTAAGCCAGTACTGGCCTTTGTCCGGCATCTGCAGCAGCGTATTGGCCTGCCAGAAAAAAATTTGCAGCGCGCTGCGGGTGGGCAGTGAAGCGAAGAGTGCGTCAAGATTCACGTTGTGGATCTCCACCAGAACCTCATGCGCCACCGCCTGGCCGGAATGCAAATCGACTAAAGGCTGAAACCGCAATCCGGTGATGGCATGCAGCAGGGGAGAGGGAAGCACGGTGTACATGACAAGACCTGCAGAAAAAAAGGTTCCCGCGGACACGGGAACAAAGGCAAACGACACACGGTCGGGAAGTTAATTCAGGATCCAGCGAATGCTCTGATAGAACGAGGGGCCCCGCACGGCCTTCAGCTTATTCATGGCATTGTTTTTGTAGAAATAAACCAGCCTGACGTTGCAGCCGAGCTGACGGGCAATTTGCTTGGTTTTCAGGTTACATGAGTAGCCCCGCAGCACGCTCGCTTCCTCGTTGGAGAGCCTTGCAGGGCGCTGCCGCGTCGTAATGCTCACGTTGTAATGGTTTAACGCTTTTGGCGTCTGGCTCATCAGGATTTGCCACATCGCCTTGATATCCCCCAGCGACACGCGCTTATTGATGACCCCATCCACATGCTTAAATTTCAGAAAACCGACGGATAACGAATAGATATAGATCCTCGCCGCTGGCTGTTTTTCTTTAATGCGCAGAATATCTTCATTGGGCGTAATCATAAAACTGCCGATATTCAGTGGATCATAAATGACGATGTCCCAGGTTTGTTCGCTGAGGAGAAAATCTTCAATATTGCTGAACCCATGGAAAATAACATCCCGATGCGCGTCAGGTTCACGGTTGCCAAGATATTGCAGGCCAATCATTGTGAACTCACAACTATCAATAACGGCCACATGTATTGTTTCTTTCATGGTCATTCTCCTTTAGTTGGGCACCCGGTCCGTGTAAGAGAAACAGTAATTTGAATCGTGCGGTCACCCATGCCTTTGTCGCGAGACATGGCATAAAATGTATGCCAGGAGAATGTATTGCGTAAAGCCAATCCCTTTTATTATCGAAAGATAAAATTCAAAAAATATTTTAAGGTGAGATCTAATATTTTTAATCTTCTTATAATATTAGAGATAGATTTTTATCCTGAGAAATGACGTTTGTTAAGGTTTGATATGGATAACACGCTCTTTTTATGGGGGTTTTTAGGCGGGGTTTTAGCACGTTTTGGGTGTTGATTCGCCACTTGTATTGCTTCGCCAGGAATTTTAGCCACCCGGGCGTTAAAATCCTGGTGGGAATAAGTTGTGAGCATGGGCTTATTACACTACTATCAGTCTCCTTTTATCGTGTTAATAATGAAATAATATGATTTTTTCTGAATTCACTCTCAGGATTATTGTGTTTTATCGGGTCAATATTCTGCAGGAGATGATAAGCGATGCGCTGCTTAAATTACTGCCTGAATATTCTCTGCAAATATCAATAGTGGAATCAACAGAACAGCTCTTTGATGCCATTAGCGACGGTCAAGTCGATATTGTTATGGCCGAGTTCAGTTATCTGTTTAACCATAAATCGTGGAGCGTACAGACCAGTAACCGGCTCAATATGTTATGTCATACGCACCACGTTAAGCGTGTACTTTTTGTGCCTGAATTACAGTACGGATTATTAAAAAGGGTGCTGGAGATGAAATACGAGCTGACCCTTTCCCTGCAGGACGAGCCCGGCGAGCTGAAAAGAGAATTACAGGCGCTGCTCAGAGCAGAAGAGGCCAGGCCGCGTGTCTCATCGTATCTGAAGGGAATGATGCGCGCCGGCGCGCGCTCGCGTTCGGTGCTTTCCGCCCGGGAGTGGGAGGTGCTGCATCTTCTGGTGGAAGGCTACACCGTGACCGAAATTGCCCAGCTGCGAAGCCGCTCGGCCAGTACCATCGCCACCCAAAAGCACAATGCGATGAAAAAACTCAACCTCACCAACCACAGCGAACTCATTAAATACCTGCAGATGGCGGGCCGGATCGGAAGTTAAGCGTCGATTCGCCGGAACGACAGCGTCCCGGCATAAGCGCATCAGGGGTAGATAATATTCAGCGTCGCCGTCGTATTGAGTTTGCCCTGACTGACCTTCGCCGGTGCCCAGACATAATAGGACGCCGCCATGGGCAGGGTGAACGTCTTGCTCAGTGCCCCGCCCGCCGCCACGTTGAACAGCAGCGTGGCATTTCCGCGGCTGGTGGTAGAGGTCGAGAAGACGACCGGCTGTTGCGAGTTATTCCGCTGAATCAGCCGCAGCCCCACGCCCTGTGCGGCACCGCTGCTGGTGTCGACCAGTACGGAACTGTCGGTCGACAGCAGCTGCGTGCTGGAGAGGAACATCTCAATCGCCCGGTCAGACGTCCCGTTTGTCCCCAGATTCTGACAGCTCATATTGAGTGTAAAGGGCGTCAGCCCTGGCTGGGCAGAGGCGCTCAACTGTGGGATACCCAGCGTAGGTAAATGAACCGTCAGCCCCGCGTTGTCGAAAGAGCAGGTGGTCAGCTTTGGTGCATATTTGATGGTCATCGGCTGGCCAAACATATCCCGGTTATCGTATGGCCACTTAAAGCCGTTAAACAGCCACTGCACGATTTTCACCAGCTGATTGATCGGCCAGGTAATGATCTCCCAGAACGACATGCCGCTCATATCGCTGACGAACAAGACATCGCTCATGGTCGCCGTGTCCCCCGAGAGGGTCGTACCACTCTGATCAACCAGCGTAAAGCGCACGGTAAACGGTGTATTCAGTTCTGAAGCCGTATGGTTACCGCTCGCGCTCAGCGTCTTGTTGGGATGCGTGCTGGTGATCTCCGCCCGCACCCTGTATTTGTCATTGCTGAAGCCCAGAATGGTGGCGTACTTACTGTCGGTCGAGAGGATCGGCGTGTAAGAAAACTCGCTGTTGCCGGTTGAGCAGTTAAACGAGCCGCTGTACTGGGTGCTGAAGCTCCCGGTCCAGGTCGGCGTGGCGGGCGTCAGCTTATCCGACAGATCGACGCTGATTGGCGGGCCATAGGAAATACTGCCCCCGGAACAGGTGGCATAGCTTGCCCCGCTGACGCAGGCGAGAAACAGAAAGGTCAGTAACCGTATCATGTTGATGTTCCGTTAGTAATGGCAAACAGAGGACGGGCTTTCCAGTCCCCACGCCGGTGCGGCGATAGTGCAATTTCCGCCACGCAAATGAACGCTAAGCTCACGTGGTGGTTGTTCCGCGCGAATGTAGAGCACGCTGGCCTGGCCGACATAACCCACCGACTCGCCGCGCTCGTTCAGCACTTCGGTACCAAACGGCAACGGTGCCCCGTCCGGGCGGGTGGCGCGCAGCATCCAGGACTGGCGCTGGTCGGTATCGAAGCGGATATAGTTCACCGCGCCATCGTAAGGGGCGACGTTAGCGATGTTGCCCAGCACTTCTGCCCCGCGGCTGTTCGCCGTTTCGGACAGGGTGATGGCATTTTTACGGTACGGCGTGGCGTAAGGCACCAGCGCCACGCCATCACGGTTGGTCACGATACTTTCGTCGCCGTTAACCATCAGCCCTTCCGCCTGCGGCGCATCGACAATGGTCATGGTGGAGCCGGTTTCGTTGGAGGCAAGCAGATGCCACGGCACGGCCACCAGGCTGCCGCGCCCGTTCAGCCCCATCTGGCGGTAGTCGGAGGATTCACTGTAGGAGCCGCCAAGCGTTGCGAAGTTTGCCCGGTATGCGGTGTTCACGCTGGCGGTGTTGTTCCCGCCCCGCGCATTGCTGCCGGAGAGCGTATAGCTCAGGCGGTTCGACGCCAGCGCGTTGCCGCTCATGCTGATATTGCTCTGTTCATAATGCGAGTCGCTGGCCGTCAGGCTGGAGGTGACCCACGCGTTGTTATCAAACAGCGAGAACGGCAGGCTGAGGGAGAGGTAAAAACGCGTCTCTTCTTCACGCTCGCTGTTGCGCACCCGGCTGGCGGAGACGGTATAGCTGGCCCGGCCGATGGCGTTGGAGTAGCCGGCCTGATATTCGCGCGAGGTTTGGCGGGAATTCCAGTAGTCGCGCTGTGTACCCGAGATAAACACCGTGCCCCAGTTATCGGGCAGACGCTGGTTCAGGTTAAGCGTGAAGGTGTTTTTAGGCTGTGCGGCGCGCAGGGCATCCCAGGTGCTCATCGTCATCTCCGGGGCGACCCCGAAGCGATCTTCATACTCGTCATACTGTGCTTTCAGGCGTTGATACCCTTCCCGGGAGTAAAGCGCGTCGCTAAAGCTGTAATACCCTTTCGTGGAGTAGCGGTAGGCCGCCAGCGTGAAGTTGGTGGCTGTGGTATCGATAAATTTACTGTACGACACGCGAAAGCTTTGGCCGCTGTCGGTTCTGTCCTGCAGCGTGGTTTTGGCGTGGGTGACATCCACGGATACCGCGCCAAAGGGCAAATTCCAGCCGGTGCCGATAAGCCCCGCCTGATAATTATTGCTCACGATCGTGCCCGTATAGCCGGTCATCAGGTTATTAAAGCCATAGCGCAGCGTGGCCTGCAGGAACGCCGGGTCCGCCTCAAGGGTGTTTTGATGAACCTTTCCCGCCACCACGCTGTACTCGCTCACACCCTCTTTGAGCATGCCGGGCACGGCAGAGAAAGGCACCGTGAATGATTGCTGGGAACCGTCCGCTTCGCGCACGACCACCAGCAGGTCGCCCGCTGAACCGGTCGGCTGAATGCTGTCGAGGGTGAACTGGCCCGGCGGAACGTTCTCCTGATAGATGACGTTACCGTTCTGCATTACCTTCACCAGGGCGTTAGTGCGCGCCACGCCGTGTACCACCGGTGAAAAGCCCTGCTGCGAGTTAGGGCGCATTTTCATATCGGACGCCAGCGACACGCCGCGCACACGAAGGGAATCAAACAGATCGCCGGGAATATAAAAGTCGCCCAGCGTCAGGTTGGATTTCAGCGCCGCCAGCGGGCGGCGAAGGTAGCGGGTGTTATTCTGCCAGCTGCTGTCACCGCTGGCGGATTTGCGCCAGGTACTGCTGTCGCGAAACTGCCAGCCGAGCAGGTTGGCCCCGGAATCCAGCCCGGCGTAAAAATCATCGTTGGTCTCTTTGGCGGAGCCTTTTGTTCGCGTGTTGTACCAGGTGGTGTTCCAGGAGAGCATCAGCGCCGGGATCCCTTCGTCCCAGAACTGAGGGGCAACATAGCCCTCTTCGGTACGTAAGACGGCCGCCTGTGGCACGGTGAGTGCCAGACTCAGCGTGCTGGTGTCCGTTTTTACCTCGCCGCCCTGAACCAGATCGTGCAGCTGCACCTGGCCGTCAGTAATGGCGGGGGCCGGAATCGCTTTGGTGTTGATCCCCAGCATAAGCGCGTCTTTCCAGGCAAGGCGAACGTCATCCTGTTGCTCGCCGTAGGTCACCGTATAGCGCCCCTTCCAGTCTCCGTTGACGTAAATATCCATCTCCTGGGGACCGGCTGGCATGGCGTTGTTTTCGTAAAAGCGTGACAGATCGGACTCACCGGATGCGCCAGCAAGCAGGGAGGTATCAAACGTTACCGCACCTGATTTATGCGAAAGCAGAAGCGAGCAGACAGCCAGCATGCAGAGCCTGTTTTGTTTCATTTTCATGGTGAGTCTTTCCGATCACTGGCTGGTGAGCGTGCGGGTTTTATACGCACCCAAATCATCCACATACATCAGCTGGTAGGTTTGGCCGCGTTTCACCGCGTTTTTTGTTGCGACGGTGAGTTGACCAAATGGCGCGACCATCGGTGATTCCTGCAGTAATTTGGTTTTGCCCTCGGAAATATTGGCAACCGTAATATGGAAAGGGCTGTCATTAACGATGCGGAACTGTTTACCGCTGGCAATCAGCGTCAGTTTCCCCGTTGCGTTATCCAGCGTGCCGGCTAACGAGGCCGGGCGATAAAACATTTTGATGCGTGATTTAATCGCCAGCTGAACGGTATTCTGGTTTTGTATATTTTCCGGCTTTGGCGGAATGTCGAGCACGTTCAGGAAAAAGACCGATTCGCGATCGCCCGGTAAATTCGCAGGCAACTTTTTTATCCGCAATTGCTGACCATTATGTTCGCTGACCTTCACCACCGGTGGCGATAACAGAAAAGGAACGTTTGCCGTTTCCGGGGTGGAGTTAATATCGCCGTCATCAATCCAGGATTGCACCAGCGCAGGGGCATCACCCGTATTGATTAACTGAACAATGACCTCTTTGTTATTCTCAGGATAAAGAACACGCGTGCCATTAATCACAATATTGGCCCATGCGTTGCCCGCGCTGAGCAGCAGAGATGCCAGCATAATAATCTTACGCATATTGGTAACCTTAAATACAGGCTTCGCCGGGACGAAGCCTGATTAACTGAAATTACAGGTAGGAAATGGTGTAGGTCACGTTAGAGCTCAACGCACCGACCGTTGCAGCAGCGGCGTTGGTTTTATAGTAATAAACGTCCAGCGTCAGCGTTTCTGAATCTGGCGCCGCTGAGGTACCCATAATGCTGGTGGTATAAGCCTGGTTCAGCGTAACCGGCGTAGATTTACCTGGTTCAACTAAGGCGAAACCGACATTACGCGCCACGCTGGCGTCGTTTTCATTAACGCTGTTATTTAGCAGGTATTTGCCGTCGGTAGAAATATTATCGGCGCTGGAGAAATACACTTTCAGCGGCGTACCGGTCGTACCTGCTGCTGGCGTACAGCCAGAAAAGGTTAACGAAATGGATTTTTTATTTTTTGTAATCAGGCCAACCGTTGTTCCGGCATCCTTAACCGAAATGGGGGAGAGGGCGACGGTCATATCCGCGCTTTTCCCGCCATTAATCGTACAGGTGGTATCGGTAATAGCACCGGTAAAGTTAATTACGCCACCCGCTGAGTTATCTGCGGCAATGGCGTGAGTAGAGGCAATGGCTGCGCCAAGCACAGATACGGTCATGATCGTTTTGAACATGATAAACTCCATAATATTTTGTTTTATCAAAGAAAGAATGTTTCCCGGCTGCGCAACACACTGTGACAGGCTTACGCGCATCGCGACCTGAGTACGAGCCTTGACGATATTATGTTGCATCAAAAAGATACATAACAAAACATTATTCCGTTAAGATCAAAATAATGAGATTATAATCTTGCTATAACGTTCTTTTAAGGATTATAACCTAAATGCCTTCATTCGAAGGTCTTAATTAATGAATTAATAATTGTTAATTTATGAAGTTTTCTATGCGGCGTGCTCAAATAATATTTGATGACTTGACCACACCCTCTTTAGACCTATTATTGCGAGGGAAATACAGTCATTTATAACAGTGGTGTAACAATCATATGAAGTATCTTATTGATCTCGCAATGCTTTATGAAGTGGACTCCGGTGTGATCATGATAAATGGAGAAGAGGAATCTTCCATTAAGTTATCAAATCAGGCGGCACGTTTGTTATATGAACTCATCATTAATAATGGTAAAACCCTCGACAGAGACGACCTGATTAAGAAAGTCTGGGAAGACCGGGGTTTTTCCGGCTCCTCGGTCAGTCTTAATGTTGCCATAAGTGAAATTAGAAAAGCTTTTCGGAGTTTAGGACGTGACCCGCTACTGATTAAGACCATTCGTGGAAAAGGTTTTAGTCTGGCCGCGCATATTGAACATCACACTGTCAGGCCGCCCGTGGCCGCTCCGGAAAAAATGGTGGCGGAAACCGTCGATATTGTGACGCAGCAGCGAGACCCGCCTGAAGGTTTGCGTCGTCGGGACAGCGGCTTTACCACCCTGTTCGTGATGGCGCTGGTGGCAATAATGGGTATTGCCGCGCTGCTGTTCTATCAAAATATGCGCGTCGCCGATCGTCCGAAGGAGTCCGATATCTATCGGCTGGGCAAAATTGACCGCTGTACGGTTTATCTTATCGATAAGAACATGTATCAGCCGCTGCAGGTCTATCTTAACCGCGCTAAAGAGGCGATCGCCCGTCAACATATCGACTGCGAACATCAGGCTGCTGATGCCTATTATTCAAAATTTAAAAAATCACAGCTGGAAAATGATTTTTTGGCCGTCTGTTATCTGCAGGATGGCGCCGATAGCTATAAAAATTGTATCTCTTACAGAAGCCTGACAGGGAGTTAAGATCATGTCGAAGAGACAGATGGGTATATTATTGGGCGTGGTACTGCTGCTTTCCGTTATCGTCATTGCCGTGCTTTACCCGAAAAGAACTCAGGAAGTGGGATTTGGCTGTCAGTCTGATACGGTTTCCAGGAAAAACTATTCCACGGGAGAGTCGACCGCCCTGTCGTTAACTACGCTGTTTCTGTTTAATGGCAGCGATATTGTCACGGTGATCCATAAAGGGGTATTCACCCGCGGCGACAAACGCTATTTGATTGACCGAAACTATGTCCTTAACGTTGAGAAAGTTGCTGGCAGTGATATTTACTATATTAAAGGAAAAAAACTGCAGAAATCTGATGATGACATTGCCCCGGATGGAATTGTCAATGAGCTGCTAATGGACAGTATCGACTTCTTTTATGTTACCCGGGTTAAAGGTCATGCCTGGCTAATTAAAGGGCTGGTATTACCAATAATGATGTGCGTGGCTGTACCCACATCCTGATATTCTGCAGAATAACCAGAATAGATGTTTATCTATTCATCAAAAAGTCTCAATTTTATTCATTATGTAACAACAAGATGCAAAAGCAGGCAGATATTTTTCATCTTTTGCTTTAAAGGGAATGAAATTTTCTGTATTGCCTCGTTATTTTTCGGGTGACTATACTTCGCCCCGAAAAAGGGGCTCCCCTTTTTTAAACATCTGGATTCTTTTTTGAAGGACTAAATAAATGAATAAACTGAACGCTATCGTTCTGGGCTCACTGCTGTCTCTTTCTGCCCTGAGCGTTGCTCATGCAGCGGAAACTACCGCTTCTGCAACCTGGCAAGCTTCTGCAACGAAAGACAGCGATTCCGATCTGGTTGTCACCCCAACACGCGCACTGAACTTCGTTTATAGCGCAAACACGAAAGCCTTTAACACCGACACCGGTCTGTTTGATGTGGCTATTCGTGGCGATCACTCTTCTGCAACCAGCTTCAAACTGGAAGCTATCGTTGATGACTCTGACAACACCCTGTTCAGCGTTGGCGGCGAAGCAACCAAACTGAAAGTGGGCGCGCGCTTTGGCGGGACCGATCTGGGCTCCATCGGTGGCACAGTGGGTACGAAGTCAACGGCATGGACTACCCTGGTTGACTCTTCAAACAACACCGGCGTCTCTTCTGGCCTGTGGAACCTGACTACCAGCGCAGGCGCGACGGCAAACACCGAAGTGACCGGCCAGGACAAGTTTGTGTTCTACGTCGATTCTGCACAGGACAGCACCGGTGCGGCGAAAGAGTTCAAAGACCTGACCAACAGCCTGTGGGAAGGTACTGTCTCCGTTGCGTTCCGCGCAACCTGGGGCTAAGAGCTGACAGTTACAGGGGCGTAAGCCCCTGTTTAGGGAAATATCATGTTTAGCCTCAAACCCATCTTCTTCTCTTTATTATTTATTTCCTCCTCCGCGCTGGCGATTAATGTTGGCAAAGTCACCACCATTATTCCTGCCGATGCGGATTCCACCGCCAAGGAATTAAAAAACGAAGCGGACAGCGTGCGCATTATTTCCATCAGCGCCCAGCGTATCAGCAGCCCGATGGATGAAGGCGTGGTGATTAATCCAGAGCAAACCGACGAGCTGCTGCTGACGCCCACGCGCATGGTCATGCCCGCCGGAACCAGCAATATCGTCAAATTTTACTATCACGGTAAGGCCGACGATCGGGAGCGCTATTACCGCATTACCTTCATTGATGAAGGGGTCAGCGAAGATCTCGACAACGGCACGCAAAAGAATGGCAAAGGGATGACCCGCGCCGTGGTGAGCACCATTCTGGTGGTCCAGCCCCGGAAGAAGAACGTCGATTTCGTCTACGTGGCCGGGAAGATCACCAATAAGGGCAATACCGCGTTTCGCGTGAACGCGAGCGGAACTTGCCTGAAACCCAACCCGGAATCGCCGACCACGCCGTGCGTCAAAAACTTTTACCTGATGCCGGGCACCTCCCGCGCGATCGACGATATCAACGTAACGGACAGCCATTTTCATCTCGGAATTTGGGACCTGAAACAGTTCATTCCTGTTAAGTAAGGATGCATGGTGAAAAATAAATTAGTGTTGCCGGTGATGATGGCGTGCACATCCGGCCTCTTGCCCGCGTATGCGCATGCGGCCTCCAGCTCCGTGGTTATCGCTAATTACCGTTTTCCCGACTCGCTCTATGCCCTGCTGGAGCAGGGGATCAAAATCCCCGTTTATCTGGTCAATACCCGCCCGGGTACAGCGCAACAGGCGGGCAGCACCGGTGACGTGAGCGAGTATGTCCGTATTGGCGACGTAACGATCTACGCAGAAGACCGGCAGCTCGGGCTGCGCGATGTCCAGGTCCAGGAGTCAGACAACGGTATTCGCCTGTCAAAAGAGATGCGGACGCTGCTGCAAAGCATCAACGGCAAGCAGTTTGACGACCATATGCGTATTCCGGTGAGCGCCGGGTCGGCGTTCGAGCTGGATCAGAAAAAAATGCGCCTGCTGCTGAACCTCTCCCAACGTGACTACGGGGTCAATATTCGTCCGCGTGAGGTGGATATCGATGCCCCTGAATCAGACGATCTGAGCGGCACGCTCTCCTATAACCTGGGGGCGTATCACACCGAGAGCGGCTACGGCGACAGCTGGTCCTCCGGCTATCTCAACGCCAAAAGCTGGGTCTCGATGGGGGTCGATCACCTGCTGGTCGATGGCTCGGGCTACGTTAACGAGAACAGCAGCGACACCCAGATGAACGCGGTGATGTGGGAACGTGACTATCAGGGCATGCGCTACGCCGCCGGGATGTTGAACGGCTGGGCGATGCAGTCTCTCGCCAGCGTCAGCGGGATCTCCGGCGGAGAGGTGTACGGCGTCTCCGTGGGGAACCAGGCCAACTCGCGTAAGCGGGACAATACCCTCTCCCTGACACCGATCGTGGTCTATTTCCCGACCGCCGGAGAAGCCCGCATTCGTCGTGACGGCCAGCTTATTGGTATTCAGCGCTTTGACGTGGGTAACCACGAAATCGACACCAGCGCGCTGCCCTACGGGATTTACAGCGTGGAAGTCGAGGTGGTCAGCGGCAGCCGCACCGTGTCACGGAGCATGTACACCGTGAACAAACCTTTCACTAACAACGTGTCGGAATCGCTGCGCTGGCAGACGTGGGGCGGGATTTATAGCCGCGACAAATCCGTCGTCAACTATAAGAAGTACGCCAAACGGAAAAACGAGCAGGACAACAGCTACTACTACGATTACGACACCAAACATAAAGACACCATGTCGCTGGTCGGCGCCTCCTTCAGCAAGCGCAGCGGGATGGTCGACTGGAACGCCTCCGGCTATATGATGCGCGAACACGTGGTCAGTGAACTGTGGGCCTCCCTGAACCTGACCGGGTACTTCTCGGTGAATACCCAGACGATGGCCGCCTCTGACGGAACGTACCGCGCCAACTACGGGGCTAACGTCAGCCTGCCGTGGAATATCGGTTCGGTCTGGTACTCGCATGAGCAGCTCTCCAGCGGCAAGTTCCTTGATATCTATGAAAACAAAGGCAACACGTGGGGGGCATCGTTCAGCCTGCCGTCGTTTGGCCTGCCGTCCGCCGGCAACCTGAGCCTGATGCGACAGGAAGACGACGTATACCGCTATAAACGCTATCAGGTTGACTACTCCCAGGGGCTGTATGCCGGTCGTTATGGTACGGCGCGCCTGCGGGTGGGGATGTCGCGCAATAAATACGAAGGCTATTACGAAGAGAAAGACCGCTACGTGATGCTCGATTTCTCGATCCCGCTGGGTAACACCGTCTCGGTGGGCGTTTCCCATAACCGCGATACCGGCACGGCGCTTAACGTCAGTGCCAGCCGCCAGTTCGAAGGAGATTACCTGAAGTCGGTTACCGCCAACGTTTCACGAGCTTTCAGCAGCAACCAGGATCGCACCGTGAGCGGCGGGGGCAGCGTGAGCTTCGACACGCCGTGGAACAGCAACATTCTGAGCGTGCAGAGCGGCACCAGCAAAGGCTGGAACTCCACGCTGACCAGCGACGGCAGCGTGGGCTGGTCGAAAGAGGCGGTTGCAGCCGGTAAAGGCACCCACAGCGCAGGGGTGATCGTCAGTACCGGGCTTAAGTCCGACGAGTCGCTCACGCTGAAGCTCAACGGCCGCACGGAGCGCATCAAGGGCGATAAAACCTGGCTGTCGTTACCGGCCTATCAGGCCTATGACCTGGAGGTCATGAACAGTGAAACCGGCACCGAAAGCTATGACATTGGCGCAAACGCCCGTCGTCATATCACGGTTTACCCGGGGAACACGGTGGTGATGAAGCCGCAGGTGAAAAAAATCGTCACCCTGTTTGGCCGCCTTGTTGATGCCAACGGTAATCCGGTGAGCGCCACGCAAATCAAAAACCACGTGGGTCTGACCCGCACCGAAAACGACGGTCGCTTCGTGATTGACGTGGACAAGAACAATCCGGTGCTCAGCATTGCCACGCCGGACGACAGCGTCTGCGAGGTGCGTCTGGATATTGCGTCCAACCGTGGCGCGCTGTGGCTTGGGGACATCTCCTGCGATAAAGGCGATTTTGTCTGGCAGGAAACAAAAGGAACACGGGAACGTGACGATGAAAAAGATATTCGCTCTTAATCTGCTGCTGATAAGCGCGGCGGCGCAGGCGCAGCAGATGCCCTATTTCGCGATCAACAACCCGGACAACAACGGGACGGGCAACACGGCGGCGCTGTTCAGTCTGAACAGCACCTCCACCTCGTTTTTACACGGCTCGCGGGAGTGGCCCACCCTGAGTGCCAAAACCAACAACGGGATTGCCACCTATATTCCGGACAACAGTTTTAACGGCCCGGCAGGCAGCCCGCTGACCATCAACTTCAGCGTCACAGGCTCCAGCGCCTCGCCGTTCTTTAAGGGCACCGCGTGTTCGTCAAGCTGTGGTACCACGGGCTATACCGCGACGACCAGCTATTCCGACACGTCCATGGTGGTGAAACCGCCGGTCATTGAGCCGGGCACCGCTTATGGCCGCTGGGTGCTGGGGGATCCGTTCTTTGATTATCTGCTCAATGCTGCACCTGGCAACGAGGTGACGATTACCTCCACGCCGCAGATCTCCTCTATCGGCAAGGTCACCACCACCAACACGCTGCATAAGGTCGGCACATTGACCATGACCAACTCGCGGGCGCTGGATCTGGGCATTGACCCGATCAGCGGCGAGGTGACCATTGTGGATGGTTCAACCGGGGCAACGTGTACTAAATACACCCGCAATACGGTGTCGGGTGTGCTTTGCGAACTACTGGAATACACCTTTGTCGGGGAAGATATCACCGGCTACAACCCGGGGCTGGCGCTGACCTCGTCCCGCGTGAACGGCGTGCTGCAATCGCACATGAACGGGGGGACGGGGCTGGCGGCGGAAATCACCTTCGATGAGAGCAACTGGTACAGCATCTCCGGCGGCATCCTGAGCGACACGCGCGTTCTGGCGAATACCTTCCTCGCGGCGCCGCAAAAAAACGGCGGCAAGGCGTACCTGAAAATCTTCCTCCCGAAGGCGCTGATTTTGAGCGTGGCGCAGGCGGGGGATGGCAACAACATCGGCAATATCGTCAGCCTGTGCCTGACGCCGGGTAACAGCTCGCTGGCGGCGGATTTCTGCTTCCAGCCGGGGGGCGGGCTGGTGATTGACCCTATCCAGCCAGGCCTTGCGATCGTGCCGGATAACCCGGATTACGCGCTCGACCCTAACGGCCTGGGCGGTTCCGGGAAAGGCACGATTGGCGAGGGGCCGATAGAGATCCCCTACACCATTACCTACAGCGGCGCGCAAAAAGATGCCGCGATTGCGGTCACGGTGAAGGTCACCGGGCCGACGCAGAGTCTGAACGGCGTGGACTACTGTGCCTTTAGCGGTAACGGCTTCACGGTGCCTGTCCCCGGTAACGTGCTGCTGGGCAAAAGCCAAACGCTGAAGGCGCATAACTGCAAAGGCGAGGCGCTGTCCATTCCCGCACCCGCCACCCATGCGGAAGAGTGGGACAAGATAAGCTCAGGCGTGACGGACATGTGGCTGTGGAAAACCCCGCTGGTATTGCAGTTTGTGATGAACAACCCGGTATCGAAAACCACCTATGACGGTAATACGTGGTTTGGTGAAGTGACGGCTCAGGGTCGAATTGATGTCAGTGCATCCTGGAATTAAACGTGTATGACTGGAAAATTCCTGGCTATTTTCGCAATAAATTGCTTCATTTCCGCAAGCGCAAATGCTTTAATTATTGAAAATCTAAATATTGATTTTCTACCTGAAAAAGAAGTTGTTTTTCAGCCAATAAAAAACGATACCAGCGTACGACAGAATTATACTGTTTCGCTTATTCAGGTTGATGTCCCAAAAGAACACGGGAAAGAGACTGAAATAAAAGATGGCGAGGTGATGTTCTCGCCAAAACAGTTAACTCTGGAGAGCGGCGAGCGGGCCGGATTTAAGTTTTATTATACCGGCCCGCACGACAGCAAAGAACGCTATTATCGCGTTAAATTCACCGAGACGCCGCTTCAGGCGCGGGTTGTGATGAGCAAAGGCCAACGCATTCAGTCGGATGTGGTGGTTTCGCTTGAGGCTATTTTAATTGTCCGACCATGGACAAGGCATTTTGATTATACGTTTAGTAACGGGGTGGTGAGTAATACCGGGAATACCTGGTTTAAATATGTCTCTTCTCAGGGATGTAGCTCACAATATAATGACTCAAAATATCTTCCACCGGGTCAACGGCTGGAAATAGATAATTACGCGCAGCCCGCAAGGCGGATGATTATTTATGGAAATAAAATCATCCCGCTTACGCGCTGCCCGTAACAACCGCTTTCCTTCATAAAAGGAAATTATCCTTTGGCGCAAGCTGAAGATTTACAACTACAGGAGAATAAAATGAAAGCGATTTCATTCGTAGAAGCGAAAGATATTATCGGTGGTGCATTAAACCCATTCGCTGGCCTCGTTAAAGGTGCACAGCTGGGTTATGACACCGGTGCAAGCATCATGGGCATGGTAGGCGGCGTGGTTGGCGGAATTCTGGGTGGCGCAATGGGCTTCCTGGGTGCGCTGGTTGGCAGCTACAACTAATTCAACGAACAGGAAGACAATCATGCAAGTTATCGATTTCAAAAAAGCACAGGCCATCATCGGTGGCTGGGATCCGTTTGCTGCTGCCCTTCAGGGCGCGAGCGCAGGCTATAACGCAGGCAGCCAGATGTTAGGCGCGCTGGGCGGCACCATCGGTGGTGTGTTTGGCCTGGTGGGCGGCTTCATCGGCGGCTTCTTCAGCGCATAAGTTATCGACCTATGCTTATGGCCCGCTTTGCCGGGCCATTTTTTTATTTCAGCCACGGATAATTATGTTTTCGCTTTTTCAGTATAAAAAAAAGGGTAAGACACCCGTTATTCGCCAGCATGAATATACCGAATGTGGGCTGGCCTGCCTGGCGATGGTGCTGGGGCACTATGAACACCACGTCTCCGTCAGCCAGCTGCGCAGGGAGCTTACCGTCTCTGCCGACGCGGGCACCTCGATGGCGGAACTCATGACCCTCGCCAGCGATAAAAATATGACGGGCCGGGTGCTCAAGGGCGAAATCACTGAAATTGAAAGTGCCGAACTGCCGCTCATCGCCTTCTGGCGCGGCAATCATTTCGTGGTGATCGTGAAGGTTGACGGGCGCAGCGTAACGGTCCACGACCCGGCCAGCGGCGTGCGTCGCTACAGCCTCAAGGAGGCGCAAAAACTCTTTTCCGGCTACGTGCTGGAGCTGAAGCCGACGCCGCGCTTCGACAAAAAATCCCCTGACGAGACGCTCACGCTGGGGCGGCTGGCCAATAAATCCCCGAGCTTGTTTCAGCGGCAGGTGCTGCTGTTTGTGCTCTCGATTTTTACCCTCATCACCATGCTGGCCAGCCCCACTTACGTGCAGCTGATCATGGATGAGGCCATCTCGCGCAACGACAACGATCTGGTGATCTTACTCACCGCCATTTTCGCTATCGTCTTTATTTTTGAAGTCATAGGTAAGTTCCTCAAGCAACTGCTTGAGATCCTGATGCGTAACATCGCCTATGACGACCTCAGCCAGTCGGTTCGCCGCTATATGCTGCGTACCCAGACCGGCTGGTTCCGCAGCCGTCCGCCGGGCATTGTGCTGGCGATTGAAAAATCGCTGCATGCCTGTGCGGAGTTCATCAGCAATGGCTATGTGCAGATCCTCTTTTCCAGCTTGATCGCCTTCACCAGCCTGCTGTTTATGCTGCTGTATAACGTGAAAATCGCCGTGCTGACGATGCTGCTGATGGGGGTGTTCTTCCTGATCCGCTTTTCGCTGATCGGCCCTTACCAGCGCGCGGTGGACGACTCCATCGAGCGCACCGCAAAGTATGAATCGCTGCTGGTGGAGACGCAGAAGGGGATCATCACCCTGAAGGCTAACAACATGGAGCAGGCCCGGGACGCGGTGATGGATAAATCCCAGCGTGAGCACATCGCCGGGCTGATGCGCAAAGAGCGCCTGCTGGCCCGCTTTGATGTTGCCTCGCTGCTGGTGATCAACGCCGAGCAACTGCTGGTGGTCTGCTTCGGCGCGTGGCTTATCCTGGAAGGGCAGATGAGTATCGGGATGCTCTACGCCTACATCAGCTACAAACGCTATTTCTCCGACGCGATGGTACAGGTGGCGCAAAAGCTGCTGGACAAAAATGCGCTGAAAGGGCCGCTGGATCGCGTGGGCGACCTGCTGTTTGCCCCCTCTGAAGCCAGCCAGTTTGGCCGGAAGATTGTGACTTCACCCGTCAGTCTGGCCTTTGAGGATGTCTCTTTTGCTTATCCGGGACGTGAGGCGACCCTGCAGCACATCAACATGACGCTCAAGCAGGGCGAAGAGGCGGTGATTGTCGGCCAGAGCGGCTCCGGGAAAACCACACTGCTGCGTCTGATCTCCGGGATGTTGCTCTCCACATCGGGCAGTTTGCGGATCAATGCGATCCCGATCACCGAGTGCGATCTCTCCTCTCTGCGCCAGCATATTCGCATTGTGCATGCGGACGATATTCTCTTTACCGGCTCCATTCTGGATAACCTTTCCTGCTTTGATAGCGCGCCGGACAAGGAGCGGGTGATTGCTGCCTGCCGCCTGGCGGAGATTGACCACGTGGTTGCGCGTCTGCCGCACGGATACGAAACGGAGCTGCTGCCGGGAAATACCTTTTTCTCCGCCGGCGAGATGCAGCGTCTGGTGCTGGCGCGCGCCCTGTACAGCCAGCCGAAGCTGCTGCTGTGCGATGAAGTGACGGCAAACCTCGATAAAACCACGGCGCAGAAGGTGCTGGCGAACCTGCGTGGCCTGGGGATTGGTCTGGTGTTTGTCACCCACTCGCCGGAGGTGGTGGGCTGTCACGGACGGCTCTACACCATGGAAAACGGCACGCTGCGGGAGAGTGAGCAATGATGTTTCTGCCCCGTCTCTACGCCCGACTTTGCGCCCGGCAGGCCGGACGCACGCTGCTCGCAAGCCGGATCACGCAAAACTACAGCCAGTTTATGCGCTGCCCGGAGGCTGACGTCCCACCCGATTTTTTGCGCCAGAACGCCCTGGAGATGAGCGGCTTTCATTTTGTCGAGCAGATCTTCCCGCCCGCGCTGTGGCGGCGCAACGTGCGTTTCGATCTCCACGCCCGGGTGGCGGCATTTACCCGCGAGCAGGATTTCTATTCTCAGCCCCGCACCCTGCTGCTGGGCATGCGCTGGGCCGGATTTGGCCTGATCGCGGATGCGCTGCTCGCCACCGCGCCAGACGACGTGCGCTTTCAGTTTGTTACCCGCCTTCCCGCGCTGCACAAGCTGATGGCGGCGCACGAGGAGCGGCGGGCAGGGGCGTTTTTCGCCCCGCACCGGCTGGTGACCGTGCTGCTGGTGGATGAGCGCCTCCCGGATGCGCCGCTGTTCATGACCCAGGCGGGCGACCAGAAAGCGTGGTTAACGGACGTGTCGACGCGCTTTTTAACGCGCTACGGATACGTGATTCGTACGCTACTGCCCGGCTGTTCGCTGCACTCGGCGGAATTTGCGCTGGAGAGCCAGACCTATGCCCCTGCGGAGTACCGTCAGGCCGCCACCGCCACGCTGAACGCGTTGCGTAAAACCCCCACGCTCTGGAGTGCATGGGACGATCTTTCAGTGATTTATCATGGATGACATGTCGTGAAATTAAGAAACCGAAACCGACAACGTCGGGCGCTGATCCCGCACCATTTTTCAAAGAGCTACGAGATCAACGCCCCGCGGCTGAAAGGCGTGTTAACGCTGTTTATCTCCTTTTTTCTCTGTCTGCTGGTCTTTTCGATCGTCTTTAACTTTTCGGAAACCACGCTGGCGCGCGGGGTGCTGATCCCGGCCCAGGGGGATGTGGAAGTGCGTGCCAGAGAGTCCGGCACCATCGTGGATTTTGCCGTACGTCCAGGCCAGTACGTGAAAGAGAATGACCCGCTTTTTACCGTGTCGCAGGACTACGGCGGCAAGCAGGGCTCGGTGGTGCAGTTCGATCGCCAGCAGATGGAGGCGGAGAAAAAGCGCAGCGAGCAGCGCGTGCAGACCATTGAAGATTCTATCGCTACGTACCGGAAAAACCTGGCGCAGCAGCTGGATATTGCCGACCGGCAGATTGTGGTATCCCGCGACAAAGTGAAAAAGCTGCGTGCGTTGCTCAAAAACAGCACCGATACCTATGAGGCGTGGAAAGCGATATCCGGGAAAGGCTATGTGTCGAAGGTCGATCTGGATAAAAGCCACAACGACGTGCTCAACGCGCAGCTTAACCTGACGCTGGAGGAGAGCAGTATCCTCGATCTGGAGGCGCGCAAAACCAGCCTGACCGACAGCACTCAGTCGCAAATCGACTCCCTGAGCCAGGAGCTGCTGTACGTGAAAAACCGGATCAGCGAAATTGACCGCAACCTTTCCAGCCGGGGTAGCTCTACGATGGCCATGCTGGCGCCTGCCGATGGCTACGTGGTGGCGATCAACTTCCCGCCGGGCCGGGCCATTACGCAAAACAGCGAGGTGGTGGTGGTGATCCGTAAAAACACCGCCGCGTCGATGGAGGGGTACCTCTATGTGCCAGCCACGGGCGTGGGCCGGGTGGCGAAAGGGGATAAGGTGAAGCTGCGCTTTGACTCCTGGCCGGTGGATAAATATGGCTCGGTGGAGGCCACCCTGTCTGATTTCTACGAGGTGAATATTGATGCGCATTCGGCGCTTATCCCGCTCCAGGAGGGGCAGAACTACTATCTTGCCAAGGTGCGGGTGCCTTCCTGGTTTACCGATCCGGACAACAAAAAGCGTCTGCTGATGGGCGGGATGACGGTTAACGCCGATATCGTTATCGATCGCAAACCGCTTATCAATCTGCTGATTGCGCCGCTGGAGCGGGTGCGTAAACGGTTTATCGATTGACCCGATTTCATCGTTCATCGCCCATTAGCCCACAGGCTAACGCCGGGTCGCGGGCTATTCTCCTTATCACACGCACAGGAGAATAGCCCATGAACATCACTCATATTCGCAATGCTACCCAACTGATCACGTATGCCGGTAAACGCTTTTTGATCGACCCGATGCTGGCCGCAAAAGACGCTTATCCCGGTTTCCCCGGCACGGCGCGGGCCGAGATCCGTAACCCAATGGTTGAACTGCCCGTTGACGTCAGCACGCTGCTGGACGCCGATGCGGTGATCGTCACCCACACCCATGACGATCACTGGGATCGCGCGGCGGTGGAACTGATCGCCAAAGACAAACCGATCTATGTGCAAAACGATCGTGATGCCGCGCTGCTGCGAAGCCAGGGTTTTCATAACCTGACGGTTATGACCGACGAGACCACCTTCGGTGATATCCGCATCGCGAAAACCCACGGCGGCCAGCATGGTACCGATCGCGCGTACGCGGTGCCGGAGCTGGCAGAGCGTCTGGGCGAAGCCTGCGGTGTGGTTCTGCGCCACCCCGACGAGAAAACGCTCTACATCGCGGGCGATACCGTCTGGCGTGATGCGGTGGCGGCCGATCTGCAAAAACACCAGCCGGATGTGGTGGTGCTTAATGCCGGATACGCGCATGTGATCGGTTTCGGGCCCATCATTATGGGGGTACAGGATCTGCTCAACGTTCACTTCCTGCTGCCGCAGGCAAAAATTGTGGCGGTCCACATGGAAGCCATTAACCACTGCCTGCTGAGCCGCCGCGCGCTGCGGGAATACGTGGAAGCGAACCAGATCGGTGATGCGGTGAGCATTCCCCAGGACGGCGAAACCGTTATATTCTGAGCACCAAAAAGGGAAGGAGAGACAGATGCCACTTATCAACGTCGCGATTGTCGCGGTGGACGGGTTTAGCCCGTTCCACTACTCCGTTCCCTGTATTCTGTTTGGCGACGCGGTCTCCGGCGAAAAGCGCTTTAACGTGATGATCTGCGCCGAAAAACCCGGCGTTCTCACCTCTAAAGAGGGTTTTGCCCTCAACGCGACGCAGGATTTTTCAGCCATCGCGCAGGCGGATATTGTGGTGGTGCCCTACTGGCAGCACGTGCTGGATCGCCCGCCTCAGGCGCTGCTCGACAGCCTGGTGCAGGCAAGAAACAACGGCGCGGAAATCGTCGGGCTGTGTCTGGGGTCGTTTGTGCTGGCGTATGCGGGCATTCTCGACGGCAAGCGCGCGGCCACCCACTGGGAGTTTGAACATCACTTCCAGTCGCTTTTTCCGCGCGTCCAGCTTGATATCAACGCCCTCTATGTGGATGACGACAATATTATTACCTCCGCCGGGACCGCCGCCGCGCTGGACTGCTGCCTGTATATCATCCGTCAGCGCTTTGGCAGCGTGGTTGCCAACCAGATCGCCCGTCGGATGATTGTGCCGCCGCACCGCGAAGGCGGTCAGGCGCAGTTTATTGCCCAGCCGGTGCCGAAGGACACCCGCGACGCGCGGATTAACTGCCTGATCGACTACCTGCAGCAACACATTACCGAGCCGCATAATCTCGACTCGCTGGCGAAGGTGGTCTCGATGAGCCGCCGCACGCTGACCCGCCATTTTGTCAACGCCACCGGCATGACCGTGGCCGACTGGCTCACCGCCGAGCGCCTGCGGCGCAGCCAGATCTTGCTGGAAGCCGGCAATATGCCGGTTGAACGCGTGGCCGAGCTGGTGGGGTTTAACTCTGCGGTGACCTGGCGACAACAGTTTAAGGCGCGTTTTGGCGTCAGCCCGACGGAGTGGCGCAAGACGTTTCGTATTCAGCCGTCTGTAGCCAGGCATGATGCGACATGAAGTAACACCGTCTTTTAGGCCGGGAGACCCGGCCTGCGGATGCTTTTAACTCACAACACCTTACTGAACAATCACGCGGCCATTCAGCGGCTGAAGCGGACGGTTATTGCTGTGCTCAAGCGCTTGCTTAAACATCTCCAGCTGCTTTTCTGACAGGGTGACGGTGTTTTTCATCACCAGCCAGCGCAGCCCTTCGGTGCACGGTGGGGTGGTCAGCGAGCCGCTGAAGCGATAATAGTGCAGGTCAGCCGGGAACAGCGGACGAAGATCGAGGTGTTTATCAATCGAGATTTCGTGGTCCTTTTCCTTCGGAAGGCGCGCCAGCAGCGGGTTGAGTGCGCTGTTTTCCGGGCCGACCTCAAACATAACGGCAAGCACCGCGACGTCGCCCTCTTTGCTGGCATGAACAAAGTGCGCTTCCAGCGGGAAGGATTTGCCGTTGATCCGGTTTTCGCTCGGGGTGTGGAAATGGTACTGGCGCAGGGTAAAGATCTGATCGTCCAGACGGAATTCATCTTCGTCGCTGGCGGTCACCTGCAGGGTATGGCCGTTGTTCACCAGCTTTTCGGCGGCGGTATGGAAATTCATCTCCAGCGGCGGCAGCGTGGCGTTATAGGCGTTACGGATATCGATGGGTGACTGGAATTTCCCGGTCTTGCAGGTGGCAAACTCGTCGCTGAGCTCGCCCCAGTTTTCCGGACCACTCTTGCCTTCATACGTCCAGTGTGGTGCAGACCCCGCAAAGACAGAGGCAGATAAGGCGAATAAGGATGCGGTCAGAATGTGTTTCATGTTGTGTCTCTCAGAATAAGAAATGCGCGTTAAAATACTGATGGCATTGTACTCTTTTCCAAAAGACCCGTCTTATATTGTGGTTATTTGCGTTAAAGAAAATGAAAGCCCCTTCTTACCCCAGCTTCTCCATCTTCGTCTCTCCCTCCGTCATTGACAGCTGATACAGCGAAAACGATCGGTGCTTCTCAATCAATGTCGCCAGCTCCGGCGAGTGGCTGGTGAGCCAGATCTGCGAGTAGCGACTGGCTTCGGCAATCAGGCTTGCCAGCGCGGGCAGCATCTGCGGATGCAGGCTGTTTTCCGGTTCGTTGAGGGCGATAAACGCCGGTGGGCGCGGGCTTAACAATGCCACCGCCAGGCATAAAAAGCGCAGCGTGCCGTCAGAAAACTCCGCCGGTTCCAGCGGGCGGCTTAAGCCCTCGCGCTGCATCATCATGCGAAAACGTCCGCCGGTGTTGTCGCTGTAAAACACGCAGCCGGGGAAAGCCTGATCAAGAATGCGCATCAGCAGCAGTTCATCGCCAATCTCGACAATGGTCTGAAACGCCGCCGCGAGGTTGGCGCCATCGCTCGCCAGCACCGGAGAGCGGAAACCCACCTGCGGGGCACGCATCATGGAGCCGCTTGCAACGGAAAACTCATGATAAAAGCGCCAGTTACGCAGGGACTCGCGCATCTGCGACACTTCCGGGTAAAGGTGCGGTTCGCCGAGCTGTCCGAACACCGATTCGTTCTCGTACAGCGTGCCGCTGTGGGTCACTTTCTCGTGGTGGACGTTATTCAGGAAAACCGCCTGATTTCTGCGCTTCATCAGCTGTGCCGACGGGCGGCGGTGCTGCCCGCTCAGCCAGAGCGACTCTTCCTTGATCACCGGATCGAGCTGAAACTGCGAGGGATAGGGCAGCTTCTCAACAAAGCCTACCTGCAGCTCGTATTCGTAGGTTTCGGTTTCTACCGCCAGGTTCATCCGTCGCAGCTGGTCGATGCGGGTTTTACCCGCCCAGAACACTTTCAAAATCCCGCCTTCATTCGCCAGAGCCTGAGAAAACTGCCCCTGCGCGGCGCTGTGCATCAGGTGGATCGCCTTGTAAATATTTGATTTTCCGGTGCCATTCGGGCCGAAGACAATGTTGAGTTGTTCCAGCTCCAGCGACATATCGCGAATTGAGCGGTAGTTTTGAATGTGCAGGGTGTTAATCACAGGCCGATCCCTTTTTTGCGTTATAACCTGTATATATTTACAGCCTTTCAGGCGAAATGCAAAAAAGAGACGACAGTGAGGATGTCGTCTAAACGGGCTACTGCTTCGGGCCCCTGAGGGTCAATGGGGGCCTTCGCCTTATTGATTATTTAACGGCCAGACGCAGACCCAAATCATCAGGATAGGGATCAAAGTAGTTTTGCGTCATCAGATACTGATCCGGGTATTCGGCCAGGTAATGTTTTAGCAGCGTGATCGGCGCAAGAATGGGCAGAAGCCCTTCGCGGTAATGCAGGATCACGTCACGAAGCTCACCCCGCTGGCGGCTGTTAAGCTGATTGCGAAAATAGCCCTGAATATGCATCAGCACGTTGGTGTGATTTTTCCGCGAGGCGGGCTTTTTCAGGATGGTCATCAGTTTTTCGCGGTACGCCTCGAAGAACGCGTCCAGATCGTCCCATTCATGCAGCGAGGCGACAAATGGGCCAATCTCACGGTAACCCGCCTGATGGTGTGCCAGCAGCTGCAGTTTGTAGCGGCTGTGAAAATCCAGCAGCGCGCGGCGCGTCAGGCCGTTTTTACGCAGCGTGTTCAATTCGTGCAGCGCAAAAACGCGCTCGACGAAGTTTTCCCGCAGCACCGGGTCGTGCAGACGGCCATCCTCTTCTACGGGCAGCCACGGCCAGGTTTCAAGGAGCGCGGCGGTGAACAGCCCGACGCCCTCCTTGCGGCCCCGGTTGCCGTTTTCATCGTACACGCGCACGCGTTCCATGCCACAGCTGGGGGATTTTGCACAGACGATAAACCCGGCGAGATCGCCGATCTTTGGCAGATAACTGGCCGTAAAGTCGGCCATTTTCTGCGTGACATCATCATGCGGCGGATGGCTAAAACGCATCTGCGTGTCACCGCCGGTCGTCATGATCAAACGCAGCGCAGGGCGTGGTGTGGGCAAGCCGATGGCCATTTCGGGGCAAACGGGTCGGAAATTCACCCACTGGGCCAGCTCATCCATGACGAAACCCATACGCTTATGCCCGCCGTCAAAGCGAACGGCGGACCCGGTCAAGCAGCCGCTAATACCCAGCACAGGTTTCGTTGTCATGGTATGTTCCTCCAGAGCCAATACTTAAAACTTACACAATCTTGCTTATTTGTCCAAGTATTGGCGGAGGTATTTTTTATTGCCTTTTAAAATCAATAGTTTTTAACTGCCCTTGTAGGTTGAATAACCGTACTGACTCAGCAGAAGTGGAATGTGCAGTTTCTCGTTGGTCCGGGTGACGGTAAACAGCACCGGTACTTCCGGGAAGAATGTCTCCAGCTTTTTAGCGTGGAAATAGTCTGCGGTTTTGAAGGTCACTTTATACACGCCAGGCTGCATGTCCTGTTCCTGGGGATAGAGCGATTTGATACGTCCGTCATGGTCGGTTTTGCCGCTGGCAACCGGGATCCATTTGTCCTGCTGCTGCTTTTCCAGGGTAACGGTGACATCCGAAGGTGGCATGCCGGTTTGCTGGTCGAGAACGTGTACGCTCAGCGTGCCGGCAGGGGCACTGAAGGCGGCAGGGGCAAAAGCCATGGAGGCCAGGATCAGCAGAGGGGCAGTTTTTTTCATGTTGTTTTCCTGTGAAGTTGTCAGTCACAGGAAAACGTTAGCATCTGCGGCGCGGAAAAATATTCAACTTTTCGTGAAGATTCCCGCAGGAGAAAATCATTAGAGGATAATGACCTCAAGGGAAAGCTGCTGCTGCCACTGCGCCACCTGTTTTTTCCGCGCGGCGGTCAGTTTACCGCTGGTGACCAGCAGCCATTTGCGATCGGGAAATATCTCCGGTGCCAGCGTGGCAGGGGGCGTGGGTAATACGTCGATGCGGTGACCCTGACCGGTCCGCGACAAGGCTTCGAGCCAGATTTCACACGGGTCGTTCAGATACCAGCCGCTGAGCAGAATGTTATCGCCCGGCGCTTTTTTATCGCCTTCGAGGCAAAACGAGGTGTAGGCGATGAGGATGCCGTCGAGGATCGCGCGCAGAGTCATGGCGGCGGCGACGTTGGCGGACACCTGGCTGCGCAGCGGACGCAGCACGTTGGTCACCAGCTCAGGTCTGGGGTATTCGCGGCCCGCGTCGTAAATCATCTGGCGCAGGGACTCGATTTTGCCCCCCTGCAGGCGTTCCAGCATGTTCTGCTGTAGCGTTTGCCAGTTGTTGGTCCGGCGGGGTACAGGGCGCTCAAGCAGGGGTTTTACCTGGCCAATGGGCACGCCTTTTTTCACCCAGTCGAGGATTTTCAGCGCCTGCTGAACGTCTTCATCGCTGTACTGGCGGTGGCCGCCCTCCGTGCGCTGTGGCTTGAGTAAACCATAACGACGCTGCCACGCCCGCAGCGTGGTGGCGGTGATGCCGCTAAGTCTGGCGAATTCGCCGATGGAGTAAGCCATGTCCATGTCCAGAGTGGAGGAATACTCTCAATATACTACGAATTTTTCAGAACGGGATGAAGCGCCGAAAGGGTGCACTACACTTAACATCCAACCGTGCAAATGAAAGGAATTCTCATGAAGCTATGGCCTGTTGTCACCGGGGTTGCCATTGCGCTGACCCTTGTAGCCTGTAAATCCCCCACGCCGCCGAAAGGCGTGCAGCCTATTTCCGGTTTTGATGCCAGCCGCTATCTCGGCAAGTGGTATGAAGTCGCCCGCCTGGAGAACCGCTTTGAACGCGGGCTGGAGCAGGTGACGGCCACCTACGGCCAACGGAGCGATGGCGGAATCAGCGTGCTTAACCGGGGTTACGACCCGGTGAAGAACAAATGGAACGAGAGTGAAGGCAAAGCGTACTTTACCGGCGCGCCAACCACCGCCGCGCTGAAGGTTTCGTTCTTCGGCCCGTTCTACGGCGGCTATAACGTCATCAAGCTGGATGATAAGTACCAGTACGCGCTGGTCAGCGGCCCGAACCGCGACTACCTGTGGATTTTGTCGCGCACGCCAACCGTGCCGGACGCGGTGAAGCAGGATTACCTGAACACCGCGCGCAGTCTGGGCTTCCGGGTCGATCAGCTGGTGTGGGTAAAACATTAACCCCTACTGGTACGAGAACGTAATGCTTGCCAGCGCGTTCGCCGAGCCGGGGACCAGTTCGCCGGTTCGGATGTATTGCGCCTGGAACGGCAGCGACAGGGTTTGTGCCGCAGTGGTGCTCTGGATAAAGAACTGATTGGTTGTGCCCGCCGCCGAGCTGTCCGGCCCCATCATCAGCGGGCCGGTACCGTTATAGAAAAACTGCACCCCTACGCCGGACGCGGTGGAGTCGCCGGTCAGCGTCACCACCGACGAGGTGTTTGACGGCGTGGTCTGATCGGTCATCACCGCGCTCACCGCGACGTTCGCGTCACAGGTCAGGCTGACGTTAAACGCACCCGAAGGCGATGTACTGCCCACGGCGGTCAACGTGCGGATATCGATCGTACCCAGATCGACGTTCGCGCTTTTGGTGCCCACCGTACAGCCGCTCGCCGTCACGGTGATGGTGGTGGGGTTAATGATGACCTTTGCCGTTTTGACCTCGTTGTTATAGGCGGTCACCACCGCAGCTTCGAGGGTGGGGATCTGGTAAACCCCTGACTTCAGTGCTGTCGCGGTCTTAATAAAGGTCACCTTGGCAGACCAGCCTAAACTGGTCGCATAACCATTGGTGCCCTCTGCAGGATAGCTTTGGGTAATACCGCTTTGCAGGGGTATCCAGGCCGAGCCGTTAAAATCTTTTAGCCCGATGATATACCCCACCCCCGGCACGCCGGTTTCAAAAATGGTGTAGTTCACCCCGTCGACGGTGACCGTTGTGCCGCTGGAGATCGCGCTGCTGCTCGGCTCCAGCGTGCCTTTGGAGCAGGTAAAGACCCAGCCGCACCAGAACACTTCCTGTACGCTGACGGAGGCGCTCCAGGTGGAGCCGATAATGCTCCCCGGCACCACCGAATCTGCCGGGCCGCTGTAGGTCATCGGCTGCGGGGAGAGGGTGATATCTGATTTCCATTCCATCGCCTGTACGCTGGCGCAGAGCAGTAATCCGCTAATAAACAAGAATAAACGCATCATTGATACTCCGTGGTCCAGGTGGCAAAGGCGGAGACGTCTCCGGCATTCACCGGCGCGCCCGTGGCGGCCAGCCGAGCGTAGAAGGTCATCTCTACGCTGTCATCGCCCGGCGTGCCCCGGGCAGTGGTTTGCGTGTCGAGGGGGATCAGCCCGCCGTCTTTATCGAGGATCTGCACCGCCACGCCGGTGGCGCCGCCGTCGGCAATTTTCACCAATTGCGGGTTGTCGTTATCCGGCGTGCCGCTGAAGCGGATTTTGACCCCGGCAAAGGTTGGCCCGCACGCTTCAAGCCTGATCGTGAAGGGCGTTTTGATATTGCTGACCGCGCCTGCACGGGGGAATTGTTTAATCCCGATGGTACCCAGCGGAACGTCCTGCTCTTTAGAGTCCGCCGCAACAACGCAGGTGTTGCCGATCAAATTCCCGGTGACGGAAACCAGCACGTCATAGCCGCGAACCGGGAACGTGAAGATCAGCAAAGCGATGCTGAACGTCCGAAGCGTTACTGACATACCACCTCCTGTGAATAGAGCCCGGTACGGGCGTTATAGCTCTGCTTATTCAACGCGTAGTTGATGGTGCAGCGCTGGTCGCTGTTGCGCCCCCATACGGCACTCAACGTGCCCTGCTCGGTTAACCCCGACAGATACAGGCTGCCGCCGTCGCCGACGATGCCGCTGGTTTTGTCATCGTTCAGTGAGACCAGCGTGCCGAAGGGCAGCACGTCGTTGCCGCGGCGCACGACAAACATCGCTTTTTTCCCCTGGCGTGTGACAAGGGTGGCGCGAACCAGCGCGCCGTCGGTCGGCGTTTTGTTGACGATGGCATTCTCCAGCTCCACGTCATTACCTGCGGTTGTGACATCCAGCGCGACCTGGTTCACGCGGTACGGCGTGGCGTAGGGGATCACCGCGTAGCCCCGGCTGTCGGTTTTGATACCCTTGTGGTTAAGCACGGCAACGTCGCTGGCGCCCGGGGCTTTCACCAGAATGTTGGTGTTGCCGAGCGGCTGGCTCAGCGTCAGACCATCTTCATGCAGCACCGCTCCGCCGCTCATCCCGTAGCTGAGGTTGCGGGATGAGCGGGTGTAGCTGTAGCCTAGGTTGTAGTCTCCTTTTGCGCCTTCGTATTGCAGCGTGGCGTCGCCGCCGTAGTGCTGCTGCGCGCTATAGCGCTGGTTGACGCTGTAAAACAGGTTCTCCTGGCCCGGCAGATAACCGCTCACGCCGGTACTGGCCGTAGTGCCGGTTGAATCTGCATGGGTGGTGGTAAAGCGGGCGCGGGTCGACAGCGCCGGGTTGCCCAGCGGCACCGAAAGTGACATCGCCAGCACGTTATCTTTTTTGTCGTCATACAGGCTAGAGCTGCGCTGAACGCTGACGCCAAGCGACACGTTACGAAACGTGGCATTCCACGCGAACTGCAAACTTTGCGTGGTTTTCGACGTGTTCCAGTAGGTTTGCTGATCCCACGACAGCGACAGCGAACCGTATTGCCCCATCGGCTGTGACAGCAGCAGCTGGTTTTTGGCCTTACGCGACATGCGCAGGTTATATACCGTGTCGTAGTGGGTGGTGACGGTGCCATCGTCTTCCACAATCTGCTTTGGGGATCCGCCCGCCATGCCCTTGTACGTGGTATCGCTCAGGGTATAAAACCCTTTCGTTGAGTAGCGCAGCGAGAAAAAATTAACCCGCGTGCCGATATCATTCAGCAGCTTGCTGTAACGCAGGCGCACGGAATCGCCGGTGTAGTGCTGGTCGTCCGCCAGCTGGCTGCGGGCGTGGGTCAGGTCGATGGAATACGCGCCAAAGCGCCCCAGGTTCTGCCCAATCCCGAAGGCCAGACCGTTATAGCGATCGGCAAACTGCGCCCCACCGTAAAACGTCAGGCCATAACGCCAGCCGTAGAACAGCTCGCCCTGCGCGAAAGAGGGCGCATCCTGATGGCCCATCGGACGATATTTTCCTGCTCCCAGGGCATATTTCAGCTGTCCGTTACGCACCAGGTTTGGCACGCTGGCATACGGAAGCGTGTACTGCGTCTGGCTGCCGTCGTTCTCCTGGATTGTGACCGCGAGATCGCCCCCGGAAGAGGTCGGGTAGAGATCTTTCAGCACAAACGCCCCCGGCGGCACTGAGGTTTGATAAATGATGTTGCCGTTCTGGCGAACCGTCACCGTGGCGTTGCTGCGGGCGATGCCGCGCACTTCCGGCGCATAGCCGCTCAGGCTGGCAGGCAGCATATTGTCATCGGTTTTCAGGGCAATGCCGCGCAGGCCCACGGCGTCGAACACCTGGGCGGAGGTATACGTTTCCCCGGCGTAAACCTGCGCGTTCAGGGCGGGAATATCCCGCTGCAGCCAGGTCTGCACGTGGGTGAGTTCGTTAGTATCTTTGGTCCACGTGGTGAAATCACGCAGCCGCCACGCGCCGAGATTGATGCCGCTGTTCAGGCTCGCAAACAGCTGCTGGTCGCGCGTGCGCGTCTCGCCCTGATAGTCATTGTTCGAGCCGTTTACCACATAGTTCAGCCACGCGGCAGGAATGCCCGCTTCCCAGCTTTCCGGGCTGACATACCCGCGCGGCAAATTGCGCATCGCGCTCTGCGGTACGGTGAAGCTGAGGGAGAGCGACTGCTGGTCAAAATCAAACCGGGTATCGGCAAACGCCTCCGTCAGAAAAATGCAGCGCTGCGCGAGCGGCAGTGCGCCGCCTTTCGCCTGCTGGCTGTTGATGCCCAGCGCCGCGATCTGTTCAGGCGTGAGACATGGCAGGGCTTCCCCTGTATTTTCAGCGGTGCGGAACGTGACATTGCCGGTAAACGCATAGTTGTTATTGATATACACGTTGAGGTTGTGATCGCCCGGCGGCAATGCGCTCCCGGCGTTGACCCAGGCGAGATCGGCGCTGTTGGCGCTCTCACCGTTGAGGAACGCAGGGTTAAATTGCAACGCGCTTTCAGCCGCCATGGCCTGCCGAATTACCAGGGAGATCACCGTGGCACACAGGATTTTTCTTTTCACGTGGTCACGCCTCACAGTCGGGATTATTGGGACAATGCCGCGCGTGTCGCGGGCGTCCATGCGCCATAATCGTTAATGGTCTGGTAGCTCACGCTGCTGGCGTGGCTGAAGGTTTCGCCCAGCGTTACGCTGGATTTCGGCGGCACCATCACCGGTTGTACCGGCATGCCATCGATTTTCAGGTTGATGGTGGTGAGGTAGTACGGCGTTGGGTTGCTGAGCGTGACCTTTCCGCCGCGATAGGCTCCGGTCAGGCTTTTCCAGGCGTCCCCTGCGCCTTGCCCAAGGCTCTCCGGGCGATAAAACACCTTGATGCGGTTTGCCGAAGCAAACTGCAGCGAATTGCCGGAACCGCTTTTGGTCTGCTGCGGGATGGCTTTCACCGTCATCCAGTAGAGCGTTTCGCGATCCTCTGGCAGGGCTTTACCGTTAAACATGATTTTCACCGCGCTTTCGCTGGCCGGTTTCATGACGAACAGCGGCGGCGTAATAACGAAGTCGTTGGTTTTTTGCCCTTTTTCGTTTTCCATCCATGACTGGATCAGGAACGTGGCGTCGGGATGCGTGTTCCTGACCTGCAGCATGGACTGGTTGGTAGTGCTGGAGTAAACCATTCGCGTGGCGCCCAGCCCTACGCCGCCTGCATATGCGGCGGATGAACATAATGAAATAGCCAGACAGATCCCTGCTTTTGCGCGCATGGTGCGTCTCCTTAAAGCTGAGTCAGGCCCGGCCAGCGAACCGGGCCTGAAAATTACGAGTAGGTAACGGTGTAGGTTGCAACCGCGCTGGCATCACCCGCCGTGGCGTTGCCCTGCGGTGAGTAATATTTCGCGCTGAAGTTCAGGGTGTTGGCCCCCGCACGCAGAGGAATGGCGGCGGCAGGTTCACCCAGCTTCACCACTTTGCCCTGCTCGTCGTACAGGCGAATCGCAACGTGCTGCGCCGAGTTAGCGCCGCCGTTTGCGCCAACGGCCAGGCTGTTGGCATCGGCCGCATCCGGCGTACCGGTGAAGGTCACGGCCACGGTGGTGGCGGCAATCGGGTTGTCTTCCGTTGAGGCGGAGGTATCGGCGATTTCGCAATCTTCCAAGGTAATGGAGAAGGCTTTCGCGGTGCTGGCTTCACTGCCTGCCGCGGCTAGCGTGGCGGTACGCACTTCGCCCATGTCGACATCAATGTTGGCGCTGCCAGCACTGATGGCGCAGGCTGAGGTCACCACCTTGCCGCTGAAGTTCACCGTACCGCCGCTGGTGGTTGCAGCGAACGCCGACCCTGCTGGCAGTACTGCCGCAACGGCGACGGCAAGCAGTGTTTTCGTTTTAAATTGAGCTTTCATTGTCCTGATTCCATGTTGTCGTTATGTCGGGTTGTGCTCTTGGTCGACAGATCTAACTGGTTAAAAAGACCAGCAAATCTGTCTTATTTCTGAGCCCAAGTTTTCTTATCGCTGAGCTTTTTAACGCGCTGACGCGGCGGTAAGAAAGCTGCTCTGTTTCGGCGATATAACGCATATCCAGACCTTTTCGCAGATCCTTCAATACTCGCCATTCGCCCGGCGTCAGCGATAACGCCGTGGGTTTCTTTTTTGGGCGATATCGGCTATCGACCATTTTTAATAAGCTGGCTCGCCAGTGATAAAGTGGCTCCTGCAGCGAGATATAGGCATCTATATCGCCGCGTATCCACAGCCAGGAATTGGCTGGCGCGGAATACATACAAATAAGGACGTCAGGCTGGCGGGATTTGATGTTTTTTATATATTTCAGGCAATCAAATCCCGCGTGATACTTTTCCGTGCCGGATAAAAAAATGACATCAACGGGGGTGGTTGAACACACGGTTTCCATTAATGAATAATCATCGCTTGATGCTATTATCTGCATTTCAGGAACTATGTTTTTTAATACCGCGGCGATCCCCTGACGTGAAAAGTGATCGCCTCCCAACAGTGCGGTTGTTAAATGACGTTTATTTCCGGTTTTATTCGCCATGTTATTCCCTCGATTTATAATTGTAATGAGGCTCGCCCGTCTGGCAGAACGATGCCTGTATTTTCGAAGCAATTAAGCATTGCACGGTATGGAGTCACTATACGGATAGTGCGAAACAGGTAATCTGAATTAATCTTAATTTGTATTAAGTTGAGCTAAACGGATTTCTTCATTATCTCCCTGCCGTACCGGCTGCCTCATATTTGCCTGTAATTAATCATACCGACACTTTTTAATGAAAAGTTGGCTTTACTAAATGTTTTGTAAGGAAATTGTCTGGTGATGTCAGGTATTCCGCCTTGTTACTTACTTCTGCTAACAATTTCATGGTGAAACTGTTAATTATGACGGGGCTTTTAGACGAGTTTGAGATGACTGAAATTGCCTACAGGCCGCGTCTTGTCTGGTTTCCTCGGAAAAAGTGAATAAAGGTCTCTGAATAATTCAGACACGGATGGCCGAAGCGTTCAATTCGCCGTTTTGTCGAGTTTTGTCAGTGTCAAGTCCGCGTGGGGAAAGGTAGCATGAGGCATTTTCAGGTGCTTTGCCAGATCTCATATGGCCAAAAAGACGGTTAAGAGAACTTCAGATAAGCGGTTAAGAAAAAATAAAAATAAGATTTTTCGCCAGGCGCCAGGATATACAGACGGGGGTTTATCGGTCACATTAATCCTTAAACCGGCGTTTACAGGAGGTATTTAACGAGTCTTATGCATAAGTATTATATCATTAATGGCATCGTCGAGTTTCATCCTGCGGCCAGCACATTACGCGACCTCAATAATCCTGAACAGGTGGTGGTATTAAACTCGCCTGCCGGACGTTGTTTGCTGTTATTGATTGAAAGAGCCGGGAGTATTGTCACTCAACAGGAGTGTATGGACATTGTCTGGCAACGTCGGGGAATGATGGTGTCGCCGAATACCTATTACCAGAATATCTCTATTCTGCGTAAGGGGCTGAAAAAAGCCGGGTTTGAAACCGATCCAATCGTCACGATCCCCCGTATTGGCCTGACGCTGGCAAGCGATACGCAAATTACGATTAAAGAGGCGCAGTTGCCCTCGGCAGAGCCAGAAGCACCGGTCCAGACCGTTCAGGAAGAGGCTGGCGTACCGCAGCCCGTGGCTCCTGTCACTCCCGTTGCTCCGGTTGCGAAACGACGCTTCTGGCTGGTGGGCGCACTGCTGGCGCTGCTGTTAATCATTAGCGTGAGCGTCATCAGCTATAGCCGGCCGCATGACAACTATTTTGTGGACGGTTACCGCTTCACGACAATGATGGGAGAGTGTCGGCTCTATTTTGCCCGCGATATCGAGACGCCGCAGGACAGGGAAAAAGCGCTGGCCTATGCTGCGCCATTTAAAGATGAATGCAGCAGTTATCCCTGGATCTATATCAGTGGATATAGCCTGTTGCCGCGTGCTTCGGTGATCCGCTGCGACCGGGCAATGACGGAACCAAACCGTTGTATGTCAGATTACTTTATTCAGGATCATTAATATGGCTCGTTACCGTCAAACGCTGTTAACGCTCTGTTTGTGCCTGCTGGTGGGGGCGTTAGCCGCTGGCTATTATCTGTGGCAGCGTTATTACATTCATCCTTTTGCCTGTCAGGTGAACTTTATTCAGCACCATCCTGAAGAGACACTGACCTTGTGGCTAAATTATACGGTGGACGGTAACAACGGTACGCTCAGCATGAACGGTCGGGTGAAGAGCGATCCGGGTAAAACCTTTAATCGTAAAATATTCTTTCAGGTAGAGCGCAAAGATAATGTCTATTACATGCGATCTGTCCGCAATATCAAATTCCCCGATGATGACGTGAGCGACAGCTGGCTGGAGAAGTACGAACCGTTATTTTTCATCTACCCCAACGAGAGTATTTATATGCGAATTAAGAAACAGCAGAATGATAATTATTTATTCATTCTGGGGACGTTACCGACCTATGTGTGCCACCCCTCAAAAACGGAGGGCTGAACGGGAAAAGCGTTGCTGTTTTGTGGTCATCATTTATACTTTATTGAACCGCTAAGAAATATCTTAGAGTAATATAAGAGCAACACAATATGTTGCGATAATGTAATTAATATTTTTTGGCAAGGTAATGAAAACTTTAACTGATGACTCATGCAGGCGTGGTTCTGCACGAAATAAACCCCTGCATATCGGTTTATTTCTGTGGCCCCATTTTTCATTATTAGCCCTATCGGGGTTAATGGAGGCGTTACGTACGGCGTCCTGTGTACAAAAATCCAGACAGAAAGTCGCGTTCAAACTCAGTCTGATAAGCACCCGGGCGGAATTGCCCATCACCAGCAGCTCCGGTATTAGCGTGCAGCCTGAAGCCGCGCATCTTACTCCGGGGGAATACGACTATATTGCCGTGATTGGCGGAAGTCTGGAGGATCTGGATAAGGGGCTCCCGGACGACCGGGCATTTCTTGCAGAGGCGCATCACAACGCCATTCCGCTGATCGGTATTGGCACCGGGAGCTTTATCCTGGCGGAAGAGGGGATCCTCAATGAACGGCGCGCCTCGATCCATCCTTATCATTATGACGTCTTCACGCAACGGTTTCCGCAGGTTTATGCCGAGCAGGGGCTGGATTTTATCGATGAAGGCGATGTGCTGACCTGCCCGGGCGGGATCTCGACGCTGACGCTAACCACGGCGCTGATTCGCGCCCATGCGGGCGACGATATTGCCGCCACCACGTCACGGCGTTTATCGCTCTCACCGCACGCTGTTACTACCCCGCGGCCTGCCAATATTGCGCTGATCCCGGACTCGCGGCTGCGCAGAGCGGTCATGATCATCGAACAGTACCTGACACGCCCGCTTAGCGCCGCCGGGCTGGCCCAGGACGTCAAGCTGAGCGAGCGTCAGCTAAATCGCCTGTTTCACGCCGAGTTTGGTAAAACGGCACGTGAATTTATCCGCAGCGCCAGACTGCGCTATGCCTGCTGGCTGTTGAAGAACTCGCAGCAAAGCGTCACGGACATTGCGCGGCGGATGGGCTTTAGCGACTGCGCCCATTTTATCCGTCATTTCCAGCTTGAGTACGGCTGTACGCCTGGGGTGTGGCGCACGTCGCAGAGCTAATGCCCCGATTTCGTGCTTTCTTCGTAGGGTATTACTGGTTTGCCTGGATACACTTCCGTTAAAAGCCCAACGGGGGGACGATGACATGAACTGGCAGCCTTTTCGCGGCAGCGCACCGGGAAATATGACCATTTTCAGCGCCTCATTTCCTGATGTCAGCGACCAGTGGCCGATGAAAGACGAGACTGCCCGGGAGATCAACGCGCTTAACCAGGCGCTGAAAGCCGACCCGGCGCTTCGCCCTCCGCTGATTGAATACGAAGAGGGCGGGCAGGCGGTGCTTGTCCCGCAGAACCGTTACTCCGAACAGGCTTTTCGCAACCGGCCTGCGCTTCTCGCGTGGCGCGCCCGGCTGGTTCCCACCGCGCTGGCGCTGTTTGTGGTGCAAAATCCGCTGGAGGACCGCCTCCCCGAAGGCACGAAAATGGACAGCGACAGCCGCCAGTGGTTTATTCACGCTAACGACGCCATCGGCGTGCGCTCCCGCGCAAAAGTGCTGGCTGCGCTGGTAGAGAAGTACATCCATAACGAGAGCGAGAACAACTGGGTGAGCCTGGCCAGCGGGGCGGCCATTCCCGTGCTTGAGGCGCTGCGCAACGCAAAGCTCGACGGCCAACAGGTGTACCTGACGCTGGTAGATAAAGACCCCGTCACGCTGAGCTGGGCCGAAACCATGGCCGCGCAGGAGGGGCTGGTTGTGGGCGAACAGCTGACGCTGCTCAGGCGCAACCTGCTGCATACGCTGGTGCGTAACGACGATTTACTGCTGGAGCTGGGTGAGCATCAGGCCGAACTGGTCGACGCGCTGGGCATATTTGAGTACTTCAGCGATACCGATGCGGTGACTTTCCTGCAGCGCGCGCTGCGGCTGGTGCAGCCCGGCGGGGCGGTGATTGTGTCGAATATGCTGACCAGCAGCCCGCAGATCGACTTTGTGCTGCGCGGTATTGGCTGGGAGGACATCCATCCCAGGTCGTTGCAGCAATTGCAGGATATCCACCTCGCGGCGGGCGTGCCGGTGGAGAATGTCACCGTGGTGGTGCCAAAGGATGGGGTGTACGCGGTGATGGAGGTGAAGGTTTAGCGCGATCGGTTCCCTCTCCCTGTGGGCTGAGGGGGAGCAGCACGCACAGAGTGACTTGCATTAGTTCGGTTTTCCAAACATGATCCCCTCATGAAAATAGAAACCGCACATCCCTCACACTTCGAACGCCTGGTCGCAATCTGGGAATCCTCCGTTCGCGCCACCCATCACTTTTTACAGGAAAGCGATATCGCGGCTCTGCGCCCGCTATTGCTCAACGCGTATCTGCCAAATCTCACCGTCGTGATGGCCAGCGATGATGCAGGTATTATCCACGGCTTTTTAGGCGTGGATGAAAACCGCATTGAAATGCTGTTTGTTGATGATGTGAGCCGGGGAAAGGGCGTGGGGAAATTACTGCTGCACTATGCCATCGCAAAGTTTGGCGTAAACGAAGTGGATGTGAATGAGCAAAACCCGCAGGGCGTCGCGTTTTATCGCCATATGGGGTTTGTGCAGGTCGGCCGCTCAGAGGTTGATGGGCAGGGGAATCCGTTTCCGCTGTTGCATATGCGGTTGGCTGAGTAGCCTTGACTCCCTCTTCCTGAGAAGAGGGAGCCTGCAAGCTAGTTACTGGTAATTTGCCCGATGATTACGCCACGCACTTTTTCGCCATTGAAGTAATAAGAGACTGTATTGCTCTGGGTGAATCCATTCTGTACTGGCGTCTCCTGATAAAATAGCATCGCGTTGTTTTTGGCGATCTCTTTCTTGCCGAACACTTTGACCAAATTCTCATGAGTCGCATTTAACAATGGAACATTAGCGACTGATACGCTGACATGCTCCGTTGTTTTTGCACACTCTTTATGGACGCCATCCCGGGCAATAGCTAGTGCAGTCAGCAATCCTGCACCCATTTCGTTATCTGAAATGAACCAGTAATTAGTACCATCATCGTCATGAAGGCAGACCCAGCGTGCGGAACTGCCTTTCTTAACAGGAGTTTTGGCTATATCTGATAGGTGAGTTACCTCCATCTGAACGATTTTCATACCGATAGTGATAGTGGGAGATAGGGGCATTGTTGTTGAAATTTCCGTCAGCGTTCCGTCTTCGTCGTCATACTGGGTTGCGAAGCCAGTCATTTCAGTTGCTAAGACATGCGGACTGACTGCAACCAGTAATGGTAATAAACAAAATAAACGCTTCATTTGACAATCAGTACCGTATCGTTGCTTTTCCAGATACTCCTCCGGGCACTCAGAGGAGCAATGATGCAACCTTCTGAAGAATCATCCGGGTGCAAACTGCTTTTACCATGAATTTTAAATGCATCCCTACCGCACATATCATTTGTCGAGTATGGCGTAAGGCTGAGAGTATATTTTCCAGTATGCGCTGAATTATGGGGTGAACCAATTGTGTAGGTTCCTCTGGGAAGAGGTCCGCTGTTTTTGACACATTCTTGCGAAGGATCGTTTTTGTAACCACTTGCTCCTGCATAATCCGCATCAAACTGATATACACCATTTAGGTAAAATTTGTGCTCTTTTACATCATATTCCCAGGACATACTTTCTCCCTAAGCGCGCTCTTTCCATGTGTCAGTATGTATAATGTTTCCATCAATGTAGTGCCATGTTATTTTTTCATATGTTAAATCTACATATTCATGGTGTGTATAGCGTTCATTACGTGGGTGTTTAATATCAAACATAATAGGTTCAATTTGTACCACTCTTGCATTTTCTAAAATAGTCTTAAAGTAAGCCTCCTCTAGCCCATTATAGTTGATCCTGTAAAATATAAATTCTGCCTTTTTTAGCGTTTGTCCTGTGCTCAAGGCTTTGTATAGATAAGAGGATGAGGAATCAATTTCTTTCATGAATGCATAGGTACTACAAATACGTTTTGCTGTTATTTTTCCGGAAAATTTATCAATAGGTTGTTCGACAGAATGCATAAACTCAATCACTTCTATTGAACCTTCGCGATTTTTTACGTCGACAGACCCTTTAATTTTTCGGCCTGTATCATCCTCAAGCCATAAGTAAACAGGTATAGCCATCTCAATCTCCTTCGATAGATTGAGCCAAAATACTCTGCATTGTTTCCTTAAAATGTGATTTTCATCGGAAAAAGAGATATGAATAAACTATTGATAATGTAGGAGGAACTTATTGTTCCTAAGTATTAATATTTTGTATAAATCCCTTTAATAAAGAACTTGTAAGCCCGTGTTACAAGTTGGGTAAGATCCTTTTTAAATATTGTGGGCAATAACTGGCATTACATAAATTTTGTTATGCTGGCTGCCTTGACGCAGCCAGATGGGTTATAGGGGAAACGTTATGATAATTGCAGACTCGCTAGCGTATTCTCGATCTGGGATAACTTTGCTTTTGTACGTTTGTAATCATTCTGCAACCTCTGCTCCTGCTCGTTATATGCCACCAGAACAATGCACCCTTTCATCACTTTGACGGTCACCTGATGTCCGGTTTCAAACCCTGCCGCGCGTGGCCATTTGCCAGACAGAATGATATTGGGCGTGGATTTGTCGAAAACATTCGAGCGGTATCCCACAATTAACGAACGCTCGGTTCCGGATTGGTCGGTGTCTGGGGTAGAATGCGAATCAGCCATAATCAACTCCTTGATAGTTTGTGAGGTTAGGCGCTCCTGTTGTGACCCCGCACATCGGAGCGTTGCTAGTAGAGGAGGTTTAGGTGGCCTCATGTCAATCATATCGCGCGAAAAAACCAAAAAGCGGTGAGCAGTCCCCGCAATTTAAGATGTGTATTGATCTGGCATTGAAGGAGCGGTTGGATACCGTGGCGGCTGAGGAAGGGGTGAGCCTCGCCAGTTGGTTGAAGGAGCTGGCGAGGAAGGCTTTTCTAAAGAAAAAATATTATTCCGAAAGGTTAACAAAATTGTCAGTAATGTTATATAACGAATTCTGAATATTGTTTTATATACCTTGAAAGGTCCATTTTTTTTGAGGGCCGTCGCAATGGTATTGATTTTACATTATTAAAGGTTTTAATAAGCTGATCCCGATATGCTCCATTGTTAGTTTCCTCAAATAATTTGAGGTATGACTTTGATAAATAATTAGAACATATAAACCATGGTTCTATCTGAGTTTTTTCAAATCCATCCCTTGCATCTTCTAAATAACGAATAGCTCTACTATATGAATTTCTTCTTTCACACAGGAAAATCCCATATAACATTAAAAGTGAGTAATATGCATTAGTGTTTATCAAATATCTGTAGTCATATTCAATAGACTCGATAGCTTGTTCATAATTTTTTTCAATAATATCAAGGATATCATTATTATTTTTATGAAATTTTAAATATGCATCTTTTAAAATTCGTGCGAACTGTATTGGCACATAAGGATGATTTGTTATCATTGAATGCTCTTGCATTTCTTTTAATACTTTATCATAGCCTGTTTTATCGTTCCGTAGCATACAACTTTTTGCTTTACCATAAAGGTCAAAAGTTTGGGCTATAATTATTTTGTCAATATAATTTTTAGGTTGCCATTCATTAACGTTATCTCTTAATCTTTTGTTGGCACTTAAAGTAGTGTCAACATCAGTAAGGGTTCGCTTTATTTTTTCTTTATGAGTCCTAATTTTATCTTTTAAGTCAGCGAGTTGGAAACGATCGGGCATTAATTTAATAAAAACAAATCTTTTAGCAAATTCATTTAGTTCATAAAATTCCCCTGTTTTATTGAGGATTAAACGCTCGCATAAAGAATTACATAGCTTTTCAGATACTGGAATATCAATTTTGGCCAGTTTACCTACGGAGTACAGATCTATTTTTTCATTATAAAGGCTTATTAATATAACAACATCCCTGACTGGCATTCTTTTCTGTTCTAGTGCTGTAAAAGCACTGTCAAATGTATTTTTGTACATGAAATTTGAAATAATCTCTGCATCTTTTGAGCTATATGAGGCCAGATTATTTACTATGGTATCGAATTCAACAACTCTTCGATGAAGTGAGTTTAATACCTGTATTATAATTAATGAGTTACCCTTGGATAAGTCCAGTAACCTATCCGTTTGTGAATCAGATAATGAAACGTTTAATATTTCACTATCAATTATATCATGAATAAATTTTCTTCCTTTATCATTAGTAATGAATTCTTGGATATTTATTTTCTCTTCACAGGGTTCCTCATTTCTCGAGGTTATAATAAACTGTATAGTCCTAGGCATTCTCTTTATGAAAGAAAATATTTCTTCTTTTTCATTTCCTGCAAGGTTTTCAATATTATCTATAGCAATTATCCCCCCGGAATACTGTTCTTCAATCAAATTAAAATTATCAACTTTTAAATCTTTTTTAATTAAATCTTGTAATTCATTAAAGCTTTTAAATTCTGGCTTCCTATCGTCAATATATAGTTCACCGGTTGAATGATTGCTTTTTAAATATTCGTCCTTGCTGGAATAAAAAAGAATAAAATCAATTTTATTATATTTACCATCTTTCTTATCTTTTAATAATTTTTGTAAAAATTCAAGCGTTAATGCAGTTTTACCCACTCCTCCATATCCGTATAATACGACTGAACCAGCTAAACGGATTGAATTATCATCACCTAATATAGATTTATATAATGTTGATAACTCTTCATCTCTACCTATTAATACTTTATGTGATGCTTTTGCAATGCTAAGATTATTTGTGATTCTGTCATCGTTGTAATTTATTGATTTATATTCTTTTATTTGTCTTTCGACTTCATTTTTGGCACAGTACCAGTAATATTTATCCTCTAGCCCCGTCAACATATGTTCAACAAATGTCAAAGTTTTATTGGCATCAGAAATAGGCGTGAGATATGAAGCTGGATGCGAGAAGTTATTTCTCAGTTTATGGTATAAGGAACATGAATAGTGAAAGTCTTCGACAGAAGGGAATTTCTTTATTAATGATTCGTTAGAAAAATTCCTGTTAAAAAACACCATGATTAAATCAATTAAAGAAGAAACATAAGGTACGTTGTTGTTATATTTTTTTGTGCGATAACTTGTTTCGCATGTCAATATTTCATTGTGTATAGATTCATGATTTTTAGTGAGGTCATTGATTTTGGCATTCAATCTTCTTGAAAATATCACATCGTCAGTAATAGTTATTTTTTGAAGCTGAGCCTTGAACTCCAGAGGGGTAGGGTATGACCTTATAATGATGTCTGATATAAAGCTTCTAAGCGCTACCTCACTATTTTTAATGATCCATTGGAGCTTATCTTCCTGAGCTTTAGTAATATACATAACAATTCCTTATAATAATTTTAGGCCATCTGCGGATGAAAAAGATGCTTCATTTATGTTTTAAAATGAATACTGATTGATAATGCTACAGCCGGATAGTGTATGAATTCTACGGATAAGAGAAGCAATTTTACAAATGGTATATATGAATTTTGGCGGAAGATCACAGGAGTCGAACCTGCCCGGGAACGCTGGCGTCCCCAACTGGATTTGAAGTCCAGCCACCTCACCGGAGATGACGATCTTCCGCGCCTGCATTGCTACATGGAGGCGGGGCGCATTATAGCTACTTTCAGACATTTACCACATACCCCGACACACTTTTTTCACCTCTCTTTTGACCTGAACACCCCCATTTCAGTTAATTCTTAAGAAAATCCTCAGGTTAGCATTTCGTGCTCCGCGACATTTACCCCGATCACAAAAAACAAGAAACGTAATTTGCTAACCAGAAAACGCAATACTCGCTCCTGAAACAATGGTTTAAAACCTCTGTAACCGGTCTCAGTGCCCGTATCGCCACACGGCAGGCACCTGACGGCCAGCAAAGGATTACAGAACCAGGAGGACGAAAGTATGAAAATCAGTGATGGAAACTGGCTTATTCAACCTGGCCTGACCGTGACGTATCCGGTCCAGGTGTTCGATGTGGAGCAGCAGGGCAATGACCTGGTGGTGTATGTGGCACCGCGCGACGTCCGGGAACGCGCGTGGCAACTCGATACGTTGATGTTCACCTTGCGGCTCTTCGCACCGCAGGAAGGGATTGTCGGGGTGCGCATCGAGCACTTCCAGGGGGCGCAGGACAAAGGCCCGCACTATCCGCTCAACGTGCTGAAGGACGTAAGGGTCGAGACGGTAAATAACGCCGAATACGCCGAGCTGAAAAGCGGGAATCTCAGCGTGCGCGTCACCAAAGGCGAATTCTGGGCGCTCGATTTTCTGCGTAACGGCCAGCGGATCACCGGCAGCGAGCTGAAAAACAACGGCTACGTGCAGGACAGCAACACGAATCGCAACTATCTGTTCGAACGTCTGGATCTGGGCGTCGGGGAAACAGTTTATGGCCTCGGTGAGCGCTTTACCGCCCTGGTGCGCAACGGTCAGCAGGTCGATACCTGGAACCGCGACGGCGGCACCAGCACCGAGCAGTCCTACAAAAATATTCCGTTCTATCTCACCAACCGCGGCTACGGCGTGCTGGTCAACCATCCGGAAAATGTGTCGTTTGAAATCGGCTCGGAGAAGGTCTCCAAAGTACAGTTCAGCGTCGAGGGCGAATATCTGGAGTATTTTGTGATCGACGGCCCGACGCCAAAAGCGGTCCTGGACCGCTACACGCAGTTCACCGGTCGTCCGGCGCTGCCGCCAGCGTGGTCCTTCGGCCTGTGGCTCACCACCTCGTTTACCACTAACTACGACGAAGCAACGGTGAACAGCTTCATCGACGGCATGGCCAAACGTGACCTGCCGCTACACGTCTTCCATTTTGACTGCTTCTGGATGAAGGCCTTCCAGTGGTGTGATTTTGAGTGGGACCCGGTGACCTTCCCGGACCCAGAAGGGATGATCCGCCGCCTGAAAGAGAAAGGGCTGAAGGTCTGCGTGTGGATCAACCCGTACATCGGCCAGAAATCACCAGTGTTTAACGAGCTGAAAGAGAAGGGCTATCTGCTGAAGCGCCCGGATGGCAGCGTGTGGCAGTGGGACAAATGGCAGCCCGGGCTGGCGATTTACGACTTCACTAATCCGGACGCGTGCCGGTGGTACGCCGACAAGCTGAAGGGCCTGGTGGAGATTGGCGTGGACTGCTTCAAAACCGATTTCGGCGAGCGTATCCCGACGGATGTGCAGTGGTTCGACGGTTCCGATCCGCAGAAGATGCACAACCATTACGCCTTCATCTATAACGCGCTGGTGTGGAACGTGCTGAAAGAGACGGTAGGCGAGGAGGAGGCGGTGCTGTTTGCTCGCTCGGCGTCCGTCGGCGCACAGCAGTTCCCGGTGCACTGGGGCGGCGACTGCTATGCCAACTATGAATCCATGGCGGAAAGCCTGCGCGGCGGGCTGTCGATTGGTCTGTCCGGCTTCGGGTTCTGGAGCCACGATATCGGCGGGTTCGAAAACACCGCCCCGGCGCACGTCTACAAACGCTGGTGCGCGTTCGGGCTGTTCTCCAGCCACAGCCGCCTGCATGGCAGCAAATCCTACCGGGTGCCGTGGGCGTACGATGATGAGTCCTGCGACGTGGTGCGCCACTTTACGCAGCTGAAATGCCAGCTGATGCCGTACCTCTATCGTCAGGCGGCGCTGGCACGGGAGTGCGGCACGCCGATGCTGCGGGCGATGATGCTGGAGTTCCCGGACGATCCGGCGTGTGACTATCTCGACCGTCAGTACATGCTGGGGGATGCCTTGATGGTGGCGCCGGTGTTCTCCGAGGCGGGTGAGGTGCAGTTTTACCTGCCGGAAGGTCGCTGGACGCACTTGTGGCACAACGATGAGCTTCAGGGCTGTCGCTGGCATAAGCAGCAGCACGATTTCATGAGCCTGCCGGTTTATGTGCGCGACAACACCTTGCTGGCGCTCGGTAACAACAAGCACAAACCGGACTACGCCTGGAATGAGGGCACGGCCTTCCAGCTGTTTAACCTGGATGAGGGCGCAACGGCAGTGAGCGAGGTGCCTGCGGCTGACGGTTCGGTGGTATTTACGCTGAAGGCGTCACGCAAGGGCGACACTGTGACCCTTACCGGCGCGGGTGAAGCGCGGAACTGGTCGGTATGCTTGCGCAACGTGCAGAAGGTGAGTGGTGTGAAAGGTGGCTCATACGCGGGAAGCGAGTGGGGCGTGGTGGTGAACGCGGAGGGGGATGAGGTGGTGGTTCACCTTTAATTCCCCTCACCCTAACCCTCTCCCCAAAGGGGCGAGGGAATGGTTTACTCCCTCTCCCTTTCAGGGAGAGGGCTGGGGTGAGGGTGGTGTTGAAACTACACCACCCGTCATGGTCTGCTGAACCTGCTGTTTATCCATATTTACCGCGCTCAGCTTGCCATTTACCGTTGGCTTCAGCGGGGCATTCGCCTGCACACTCCCGCTGGCAGTCAGCTGAATATTGCCGTCGCCGCTCACCGGCAGCGCGGGCCAGCCCCACTGCTGCAGGATGTTGAGCGGCACGCCGCGCCCGTTCAGGCTCACCGTGGTCTGTCGTTGCGCAAGCTGAGAAACCGTCGCGGTGGCTTCCAGAATGCCTTTCTCGGTAAAGGCGCTCAGATCGGTGATATTGACCGTGGCGGCGTTAGCGTTCAGCGCCAGCGACGGGCGTCGCACGTCCACGCGGTTAAAGGTGGCTGCTGCGCCGTTTAGCGTGGCGCTGCCGCCCCATACGCCCCATTTGTGGTCCTGCGCCAGCTGCAGGTTAGCCCCATAACCATCAAGAGAGGTGATCTGCCACGGGAACGCGGGATCAATGTCGATCACCAGGTTGCGGCTCAGGCCGAATTTCTTCAGCGTCACGCTGTTCAGCCATTCCGGCAGCGGATCCATCCACAGCGTTTTCCAGTTCTGCGGCAGGGTGTACTCCAGCCCGGCGACGGCGACATCGTCCAGTACCAGCGCTTTACCGTCGCGCAGCCAGTTGCCGGAGGTGCGCACCATGCCCCCTTCCCAGCGGGAGGTGAACTGGCGCAGCGCCACGCCCTGCGGAGAGAATTCCGCATTCAGGATCGGGTCGAACAGATGCAGCGAGCCGTAAATAAATTCGCTGGCATTCATGGATAAACGCCCGTCCTGGCTCTGCCAGTCTCCTTTGCTCAGCGTCAGGTTGCGCAGGCTGAGATCCAGATCGGTTACGGCCCAGTCTGGCCCCTGCAGGCGCGCATCGGTGACCTCAAGGCGGCCAATCTGCAAGGAGGGGATGGTATTGAGCGGCGCGAAGAAATCCAGCAGCGATTTATCGCTCTGCAGGCGGATCTCGTTCAGGCGCATAGTGTCGATGACCCAGCTTCCGTCGGCGTTGCGCAGGGCGGAGCCGGTAAGCGAGCCGCGCGCCATATCGGCGCCGATGGTGTTTAGCACCACCTCCTTGCCGTTCAGCTGGCCCTGGATCAGCACGTTAGTGGCCGGTACCCCGTTCAGGGTGAGCGAACCCGCGCTCATCTGGATCTGCGCATTTTTGCCCAGCACGTTACCCGCTTCTGGCTGCCACGGACTGACGCCGCCCGTCACTTTTTGCGCGCTTAAATCCCACTCCGTGTTGGGGCTGTTGAAGGCCATGTTGTTCAACTGCAGACGGTCTGCCTGGAAGGGCATCGGCGCGGTCTGCGGAGAGAGGTTCAGCGTGCCATCGACCAGGGTGATGGTGTCCATATGCAGTGGATCGGTGAGCTGTCGGCTGCCAAGACCAATATCGACTTTTTTAGCCACCAGCGTGGCGGGCTGACCGTCGCGGCCAAAGGTGACGTTTTCCAGAAGGATGTGGGAAGGCGACGAAAAGCGGTGGTCCATCAGGTCGAAACTGAGTTCGTAATCGGTGTTCACCGTTACCCAACTGCTGACCTGTGACGCACCCCAGCGGGTCTGAAGCAGAAAATAGAGTGCCAGCAGCACAAGGAGCAGGGCTACCAGAAGATAGACGAGCAGCTTTCCAATAAATTTCATGGTCTTCCTTCCCGCGAAACGTACATAAAGGAGTTATGCACGATTTATGCGCAATGCTCAAGGCGGGAATGGTGTAAAGAGATGTCACGGCAGGCATTGACAGCCTGCCGCGAGGACAATCAGTTTTTCTCTGGCGGGAAAACGAGGTTCAGTACGATAGCGGTGATACCGCCAGCGGCGATGCCGGAAGAGAGCAGGTTTTTCACCCAGTCCGGGGCAAACTGCAGGATCAACGGCTGCTGAGAAACGCCCAGACCCACGGCCAGCGACAGGGCAATAATCATGATCGCGCGGCGGTTCAGTGGCTCGCGGGAGACGATTCGCACGCCCGAGGCCGCGATAGTTCCGAACATCACCAGCGTTGCTCCGCCCAGAACCGGCTCAGGGATGTGCTGCACAAAGCCACTCACGGCCGGGAACAGGCCAAGGACAATCAGCATCAGCGCCACCACAAACCCGACATAACGGCTGGCTACGCCGGTCAGCTGGATCACGCCGTTGTTCTGCCCGAAGCAGGAGTTCGGGAATGTATTAAACACGGCGGAGACAAAGGAGTTCAGACCGTTTGCCAGCACGCCGCCTTTCAGACGCTTCATGTACAGCGGGCCGGACACCGGCTGCTCCGAGACATCGGAGGTGGCGGTGATATCGCCGATGGTCTCCAGGGAGGTGATCATAAAGACCAGCATCAGCGGCAGCAGCAGACCCCAGTCAATGCCCAGGCCGTAGTACAGTGGCGTTGGAACGGTGATCAGCGCGCTGTTGGTCGGCGCGGTGTTTTCCGGCAACATGCCCAGCGCCCACGCCAGCAGGTAACCGGCCGCCATGGCGATCACCAGCGAGGCCACGCGCAGGTACGGGTTACGCTGACGGTTGAGCAGAATAATGATGGCCAGCACCACGCCAGCCAGCAGCAGGTTTTTTGGTGCGCCAAAGGTGTGATCGCTCATTGCGGCATAGCCCCCACCGATGGAGGTCAGCCCCACCTGAATCAGCGACAGACCGATAATCATCACCACCACGCCCGAGACCAGCGGGGTGATGACGCGGCGAGCCAGATGCAGAACACGGGAGATCACCATCTCCGTGCAGCTGGCCAGCATCAGCGTGCCGAACAGCGCCGCCATCATGGTCGGGACATCCGCCCCGCCGGTTTTTAACGCCGTACCGCCCATGATCAGCGGTGCCACAAAGTTAAAACTGGTACCCTGAATCGACAGCAAGCCAGACCCCACCGGACCCCAGGCTTTAATTTGAATAATTGAGGCTACGCCGGAGGCGAAGAGGGACATGCTGATGATGTGCTGCGTATCCTGAGCCGGTAAACCCAGCGCCTGACAGATCAACAGCGCCGGGGTGATCACCGCAACAAACATGGCCAGAAGATGCTGGCAGGCAGCGAAGAGCGTCTGCGGAAGCGGTGGGCGGTCTTCAAGACGGTAAATCAGTTCGCTATTTTGCTTCTGCGCAATCGGTTGCGCATCAGGAGACTCTATGCTGTTAACGGACATCGACGGTAATCCCACGGTGGAAAAGCGGGCATTTTATCTGACCACCTGGTAAAAGCAAACGATTGCCAGCAAAAAAAAGAGAGAAAATCTGCCGGTATGAGCAGGTTTTCTACAACGTGGAGGAAAAAAAAATTACACTTTTCGCGCCGGTAGCTCATGACGAGCATAAGCCGGCCCAGGATAACGCCGCGTGTGTATGGAACACGCGCATAACAGGAGCCTCTTATGATTCATCTCGATACGTTGTCGACCCTTGTTGCCGCAACGCTGGTTCTTCTGCTTGGTCGCAAGCTGGTACACAGTGTTTCCTTTCTGAAAAAGTACACCATTCCTGAACCTGTTGCCGGTGGGTTGCTGGTGGCGCTGGCCCTGCTGGTGCTGAAAAAAAGCATGGGCTGGGAAATCGATTTCGATATGTCCCTCAAAGATCCGCTGATGCTGGCCTTCTTTGCCACTATCGGCCTGAACGCCAACCTGGCGAGCCTGCGCTCGGGCGGTAAGGTGCTGGGCGTGTTTCTGATTGTCGTGGTTGGTCTGCTGCTGATGCAAAACGCCATCGGCATCGGTATGGCGTCTCTGCTGGGGCTGGATCCGCTGATGGGTCTGCTGGCTGGCTCCATCACTCTGTCCGGCGGGCACGGTACCGGGGCGGCGTGGAGTAAGCTGTTTATCGAGCGCTATGGCTTTGAAAACGCAACGGAAGTGGCGATGGCCTGCGCGACCTTTGGTCTGGTGCTTGGCGGTCTGATTGGCGGCCCGGTAGCGCGCTACCTGGTGAAGCACTCCACCACGCCGGACGGCAGACCGGACGATGAACTGGTCCCCACCGCGTTCGAAAAGCCGGACGTTGGCCGCACCATCACCTCGCTAGTGATGATTGAAACAATCGCCATGATCGCCATCTGTCTGACGCTGGGAAAAGTGGTTGCGCAATGGCTGGCGGGCACGGCCTTTGAACTGCCGACCTTTGTTTGTGTGCTGTTTATCGGGGTGATCCTGAGCAATGGTCTGGCCCTGATGGGCTTCTATCGCGTGTTTGAACGTGCGGTCTCGGTGCTGGGTAACGTCTGCCTGTCGCTGTTCCTGGCGATGGCCCTGATGAGCCTTAAGCTGTGGGAACTGGCGTCGCTGGCGCTGCCGATGGTAGCCATTCTGGCGGTGCAGGCGCTGTTTATGGCGCTCTATGCGATGTTCGTTACCTGGCGCATGATGGGCAAAAACTACGATGCCGCGGTGCTGGCGGCGGGGCACTGTGGGTTTGGTCTGGGTGCCACGCCAACGGCAATCGCCAATATGCAGGCAATCACCGAACGTTTCGGGCCTTCGCACATGGCGTTTCTGGTGGTACCGATGGTTGGGGCATTCTTTATTGATATCGTCAACGCGCTGGTGATCAAGCTGTACCTGATGCTGCCGATGTTCGCCTGAGATCAGGCGTTGGAGTAGCGCTCAGTTTCCGGCATCCAGCGCTCAATTAACGCTGCCGCCTGTTCGGGGTAGCGTTCATGAATATGGCGGGCAAGGCGCTGAACTTCAGGGATCATGGCCTGATCGCGCAGCAAATCTGCCACTTTGAATTCAGCGTTCCCGGTCTGACGTGTGCCCAGGAGCTCGCCCGGGCCACGGATCTCCAGGTCTTTTTGCGCAATGACGAATCCGTCGTTGCTGTCACGCAGTACCTGCAAACGCATCTGCGCGGTTTTTGAGAGCGGGGCTTTGTAGAGCAGAACGCAATGTGAGGCCACCGCACCACGGCCCACGCGGCCACGTAGCTGGTGTAACTGCGCAAGCCCCAGACGTTCCGGGTTTTCGATGATCATCAGGCTGGAGTTTGGCACATCCACGCCCACTTCGATCACCGTTGTGGCGACCAGCAAATGCAGCTCGCCCTGTTTGAAGGATTGCATGACGGCCTGTTTTTCGGCGGGCTTCATGCGACCGTGCACCAGGCCCACCTTCAGTTCCGGTAGCGCCAGCTTCAGCTCTTCCCACGTTGCTTCTGCGGCCTGCGCTTCAAGCAGGTCAGACTCCTCAATCAGCGTGCAGACCCAGTACGCCTGACGTCCTTCATGGGTGCAGGCGTTGCGCACGCGATCGATGATGTCGCTGCGGCGGGTATCCGGGATGGCCACCGTCGTGACCGGCGTACGGCCCGGCGGCAGCTCGTCAATGGTGGAGGTGTCCAGATCGGCGTAGGCGGTCATCGCCAGGGTTCGCGGAATAGGCGTGGCGGTCATGATCAGCTGGTGCGGATGGAAGCCCTGCTGCAGCCCTTTTTCCCACAGCGCCAGGCGCTGATGCACGCCAAAGCGGTGCTGTTCGTCGATGATCACCAGCGCGAGGCCGTTAAACTGCACCTGCTCCTGGAAGATGGCATGGGTGCCGACAATCATCTGCACCTCACCGCGAGCGATGGCGTCCTGTTGCGCAAGACGCGCTTTGCCCTTTTGTTTTCCGGCAAGCCAGCCCACCTCAATGCCCAGCGGGGCGAACCAGGCGCGGAAGTTATTCGCGTGCTGCTCCGCCAGCAGTTCCGTCGGCGCCATCAGCGCCACCTGCTTGCCGTGGGCAATGGCGCGCAGGGCTGCCAGGGCAGCAACCAGCGTTTTACCAGAGCCTACATCGCCCTGCACCAGGCGCATCATGGGCACATCAAGCGCCATATCGCGTTCGATCTCGGCGGTGACGCGCGCCTGGGCACCGGTAGGTTTAAACGGCAGGGAGGCCAGCAGCTTATCCTTGAGCTCATCACGCGGGCTTAAGGGCTGGGCATGAAAACGCTGCGCACCGGCGCGCAGCGCCAGCATGCTCAGGTTATGCGCCAGTAATTCTTCAAGGATAAGACGCCGTTGGGCGGGGTGTTTGCCGCTTTCTAAATCGCTGAGCTGCAGCGTGGGCGGCGGGCGATGCAGCGTACGCAGCGCTTCCGGCAGGCTCATCATTCCCTGCGCCAGCTCAGGCGGTAGCAGTTCGGTGATGGCGCAGGTATCGAGTAACTCCAGGGCCTGGTCGGTGAGCTTACGCAGCGTCGCCTGCTTGATACCTTCCGTTGTCGGGTAGACCGGAGTGAGCGTCTCCTGCAGCTCCGGCGTGCTGAGATCGCCCTGCACGCGGTACTCCGGGTGGATCATCTCTGCGCCATATTTCCCGCGTTTGGCTTCGCCATATGCCAGCACCCGGCGGCCCGTCGCAAGGCTGTTTTTCATCGCCGCGTTGAAGTTGAAAAAGCGCATGGTGAGAATGCCGGTGCCATCGCTGATTTGACAGGTCATCATCCGGCGGCCGCCAAAGGTGATGTTGCAGTTCAGCACCTCGCCCTCAACGGTGGCGTAAATCGCGGGCAGCAGATCGCCAATCTTATAAAGTTGCGTGCGGTCTTCATAACGCAGGGGGAGGTGGAGCAGGAGATCCTGCACGGTGTGCAGGCCAATTTTGCCCAGTTTACTGCTTTGTGCCGCGCCCACGCCCGTCAGGCTATTGAGCGGGATGGCATCCAGCAGGCGGCCTTTCATCGGTTACCCTGCGTACTGCATGGTGGCCCACCACCCGGCATCGGCTTCAATTTCGCCCTGCGCATTGACGTGGGGGTAGGGCAATTTTTTCTGCTTTGCAACACGAGCCAGCACCGGATAACCGCCTTCAAACAGCAGGCGCTGCTGTTCGTCTTCCGGCAGCATGCTGTTGCTGCGCTCGTACATACCGGCGTTCTGACGCTGGCGCTGGGCTTCATACAGAATGAGCGCGGAGGCCACAGAGACATTCAGGGACTGCACCATGCCGATCATGGGGATGATGATGTCCTGATCCGCCAGATCCAGCGCTTCCTGAGTGATCCCGGTTTTCTCCTGACCCATCAAAATACAGGTCGGGCGGGTGTAGTCGATCTCGCGGAAATCGACCGCTTTGGCAGACAGGTTGGTGGCAAGAATCTGCATACCGCGACCTTTCAGGTGCGATACGGCTTCTCCGATGGTCTGATGGGTTTTGACGGACACCCAGCTGTTACTGCCTGCGGCTGTCGACGCCATGGTGCGCATGCGGGCACCGGGCCAGACGGCGTGCACTTCATGCACGCCGACGGCGTCTGCGGTACGGACAATGGCAGAGACGTTATGAGGTTTATGGACCTGCTCCATGCAGACCGTCAGATCAGGCTGACGCCTGGCGAGCATTTCGCAGATACGTGCATAACGTTGTGCATTCATAAAACTAGTTTCGGTTTCGGGTGACTTTAATGACGTCCGGCATGACGCGGATCTTGCGCATAATATTTGCCAGATGCACGCGGTCGCGGGCGGTCAGACGAATAAAGGCGCTGTACACGCGGCCATCTTTTTCTTCCGTATTCAGGCTCTGAATGTTGGAAGAGGCCGTGTTGATCGCTGCCGTCAGGTTCGCCAGGGCACCCTGGTGGTTGAACATATCCACCTTAATTTCGGTGATAAATTCCTGCGCCGTCTCTTTATCCCACTCGACCGCCATAAACTTCTCCGCCTCTTTTTGATAGCCGCGGATGTTACGACAAGATTCATGGTGGATAACCAGCCCTTTGCCCGGGCTGACGTGCGCAATAATCGGATCGCCAGGAATTGGACGGCAACACTTCGCAAAGGTGATAAGCACCCCGTCCGCGCCTTTGATCGGCAGATGCGCGTGGCCGGATGCGCCAGGTGCGGAAGGTATTGCTTCGCCCTGCTGCAGGTTTTTGGCTACCACGACGCTCATGGCGTTACCCAGCCCAATTTCCGCCAGCAGATCGTCCAGAGAGGTGAGCTTCATCCGGTCGAGTTCACGCTGGATATGTTCTGGTGGGATCTCTGCCAGCTTACGGCTGCCACCCAACGCATGGTTGAGCAGACGACGCCCAAGGCTGACGGAGTCATCACGCTTGAGGTTTTTCAGCAGCTGACGGATTTTGGCGCGCGCTTTGGAGCTCACAACAAAGTTCAGCCAGGCCGCGTTTGGACGTGCGCCCGGTGCGGTGATGATTTCGACTGTCTGGCCGCTGGCGAGCGGTTGAGACAGCGGATAAGGCTGTCTGTCAACGCGTGCGCCTACGCAGGCGTGGCCGATATCGGTATGCACGGCATACGCGAAGTCGACCGGGGTCGCGCCCGCAGGCAGTTCGACAATACGCCCTTCAGGCGTGAAAACGTAAATCTCATCCGGGAAGAGATCGGATTTTACGCTCTCGATAAATTCAAACGAGCTACCCGCACTCTGCTGCAGCTCGAGCAGGCTCTGCATCCAGCGCTGGGCGCGGATTTGTGCCGTGGTGCTGCTTTCACCACCGTGCTCTTTATAGGCCCAGTGTGCGGCGACACCCATCTCCGCCATCTGGTCCATGTCTTCTGTGCGGATCTGCACTTCAACAGGGACGCCGTGTGGGCCGATCATCGAGGTATGCAAAGATTGATAGCCGTTCGCTTTTGGTATGGCGATGTAATCTTTCATGCGCCCTGGACGCGGCTTGTAGAGGCTGTGCATCTGCCCCAGCACGCGATAGCAGGTGTCGGCATCGTGGACGATCACGCGGAACGCGTAAATATCCATGATCGAGTGAAAACGCTGCTCTTTGAGCACCATTTTGCAGTAAATAGAATACAGGTGTTTTTCGCGACCGCTCACGCGGCAGGGAATGCCCGCTTCCTGTAAACGTCCTTCAATTTCCGAGAGGATCTTTTGAATCATCTCTTTACGGTTACCGCGGGCGGCTTTCACCACCTCTTTAATGACGCGATAGCGGTTCGGGTACAACGCTTCAAAACCCAGCTCTTCCAGCTCGGTTTTAATGTGATGGATACCTAAACGGTGCGCCAGCGGACTGTAGATTTCGAGGGTTTCACGGGCAATGCGGCGACGTTTGTCCGGGCGGAGTGAGCCCAGCGTGCGCATGTTGTGGGTACGGTCAGCGAGTTTGATGAGAATGACGCGGATATCCTGCACCATCGCCATAATCATCTTGCGAAAGTTTTCGGCTTGCGCCTCTTTCTTGTCGCGGAAGTTCAGCTTATCAAGCTTGGACACCCCTTCCACCAGTTCGGCAACGCTTTTGCCAAACAGCTGTTCCATATCCTGGTAAGTGGCAGGGGTATCTTCGATCACGTCGTGCAGCAGAGCGGCCATCAGCGTTTCATAGTCGAGTTTCATCTCGGCCAGAATGCAGGCCACCGCTACCGGGTGCGTGATATAGGGTTCACCGCTTGAACGTGTCTGGCCCTCGTGAGCGTCACGTGCAACGAGATAAGCCTGCTGAAGACGCTTAATCTGGTCTTCAGGCAGGTAGGTTTGAATCAGTTGATTCAGGCTTTCAAACAGATACAAGGGCGACCCGCAGGTTTAATTAACGACGACCTTCAGCAATGGCGGTTACGGCCTGCAGTTCTGCGGCTTCCTGCTCTTGCTGCTCCTGGCGCTCACGCACGTCGAGGATCTGGTTGTTGATCAGACCTTCTTCGATTTCGCGAAGTGCAATAACGGTGGTTTTATCGTTTTCTTCCGGTACCAGCGGATCTTTTCCGCCTACCTGCATCTGACGAGCGCGACGCGCGGCGACCAGCACCAGGTCAAAACGGTTACCAATTTTCTCTACAGCGTCCTGAACAGTTACGCGTGCCATACTTAAAATGCTCCACAGGTGAAGAAATGACTGGGCATAATACTGAAAGTGGGTTCAGTCTGCCAACAGTTTGGTGATTAATGCGTCATGTCGCTGCTTCTGGCGGCTCATACGCAGACGTTCTGCGCGAAGGATGGTTTTGAGATCGCTCAGTGCGGCATCAAAATCATCATTCACAATAAGGTAATCATATTCGGCGTAATGGCTCATTTCTGCAACTGCCTGTTCCATACGCTTTGCAATGACCTCTTCGCTGTCCTGACCGCGGCCACGCAGGCGGCGATCCAGCTCATCTTTCGACGGCGGTAAAATAAAGATACTGCGCGAATCAGGCATTTTCTTGCGAATTTGCTGTGCGCCCTGCCAGTCGATATCCAGGAACACATTCACGCCGGTTGCCAGAACCTGCTCAATGGTTTCACGCGAAGTACCGTAGTAGTTCCCGAAAACTTCTGCGTGTTCAAGAAACGCGTCTCGGCCAATCATCGCTTTAAATTCGTCGTGATCGACAAAGAAATAGTGTTCACCGTGCACTTCACCCGGACGCGGTTTACGCGTGGTGTGTGAAACAGAAACCTGAGTGTCATACAACGGTTGGGTTTTTAACAGTGCCTGAATAAGGCTGGATTTACCCGCGCCACTAGGGGCAGAAACAATATAAAGCGTGCCTTGAGCCATGAGAGTCTTTTGTATGTGTTAACGAAGAAGTCCTACATACGGGCTTATTATACACGTCGCCGCTGTGTGACGTAGCCTTTGTCACACTTTTTCCCCAGGATTATTGCATTTTGCGTGTCGTTTTCAGGTTTTACCTGTGTTTTGCAGCAACATAAATTCACTCTGGATAGCGCCTCGTAAAGCGCAATGTTGCCATTAGCGTGGTTTTCGTCGCCGGGTTATACCTCCAGCAACGTAAAGGAGGGGTAGCGATGTGGCGATGGATAAGCGGCTTCATGCTGTTGTGGTGTGGTTCTGCGGCGGCGGTGTGCCCGGTGTGGTCTCAGGCGAGGGCGGAGAAAGAGATTGCGACGTTAAGTGCACAAATCAAACGCTGGGATGACGCCTACTGGCAGCAGGGTATCAGCGAAGTGAACGATGAAGTGTATGACCAGCTCAACGGGCGGTTAAAACAGTGGCAGCACTGTTTTGGGCATGCATCACCTGACGCAGCACTTCCCGCCCTGACGGGACGTATCAAACACCCTGTCGCCCATACAGGGGTTCATAAGGTGAGCAGTAAAGAAGAGCTTGGCCAGTGGATGCATGCCCGGCGCAATCTCTGGATGCAACCCAAAGTTGACGGTGTAGCGGTAACGCTGGTGTATCGGGGGGGAACATTGGCTCAGGCCATTAGCCGTGGCGATGGGCTAAAAGGTGAAGACTGGACATCGCAGGTGCGTTTAATACCGTCGGTGCCACAACACCTTTCCGGCGCGCTGGCGAACAGCGTGTTACAGGGAGAGCTTTTTTGGCAGCGTGAAAACCACATTCAGCAGCAGATGGGCGGAATGAATGCACGCGCAAAAGTCGCAGGTGCGATGATGCGCCAGCAGGATAACGCGTTTTTGAGAGAGGTTGGGGTATTCATCTGGGCCTGGCCAGACGGGCCAAAAGAGATGAAAACCGCACTGGCGGAACTGTCTGACGCGGGGTTTACCCTGACGGCGCGCTATACCTTGCCCGTAGAGCATATTGAGGTCGTCGAAAAGCAGCGCTCAGCGTGGCACACCGCAGCATTACCCTTTGCCACGGACGGCATTGTGGTTCGCTCGGCGGATGAACTGCCGGGTGAAAACTGGCTGCCTGGAGAGGGCAGTTGGGTTGTTGCATGGAAATATCCCCCTGTCGCGCAGGTTGCTGAAGTACGGGATATTCACTTCACTGTGGGCCGTACGGGTAAAATTGCCGTTGTGGCGGCGCTGGAGCCGGTACGGCTGGATGATAAACAGGTGCAGCGGGTTAGCCTGGGGTCCGTTGGCCGCTGGCAAAGGCTGGATATCGCGCCGGGCGATCAGATCCAGGTAAGCCTGGCCGGACAGGGGATCCCCCGATTCGACAAAGTCGTCTGGCGAGGGACCGACCGGCAAAAACCAGAACCTCCAGTCCCGCAGTACCATTCTCTCAGCTGTTTTTACGCTTCACCGGAATGTATGGAGCAGTTCTTTGCCCGGCTGACGTGGCTCAGTTCTAAGCAGGGGCTGGATATTGCCGGTTTAGGCGAGTCAGGCTGGCGGTCGCTCTGGCAGGCACATCGCTTTGAACATATTTTCTCATGGCTGTTGTTAACCCAGGCACAGCTGCAAACCACGCCGGGGTTTTCGGCTGCACGCGGACTGGCGCTCTGGCATCAGTTTAATCTGGTGCGCGAGCGTCCTTTTATTCGTTGGATCATGGCGATGGGGGTTCCGCTGGCTCAGGCGACTCTGAAAGCCGCCGGAGAGCTATCATGGCAGACCATGCACCAGCGTAGCGCTATGGACTGGCAGACCTTGCCGGGGACCGGAGAGGAGAAAGCGCGGCAAATCGTTAACTGGCTCCACGCGCCGGAGGTGGATGTGCTGGCAAAGTGGCTGGCTGAACAGCACATCAAGGGATTCTGAAATTAGTGAGCGCTGTGTTTGTAGTGAAACACCGGCAGGCCGAGCTTCAGTCGCAACGCCAGCATGCGGGCCGTAAAGCCGAACAGCAGCGTGGAGATGACCACCACATCATGGTTCGAAACATAATGCTGCAGGGCAATATAGAGCACCGCTGCGGCGAAGGAGATGCCGGCATACAGCTCTTTTTGAAAGACCAGAGGAATACGTTTGCAGAACATATCGCGCAGCACGCCTCCAAACACCCCGGTCACCACGGCGGCAATGGTGGCGATAACTGGCCCTTCACCCATATCGAGCGCGATTTGTGCGCCAATGATAGAAAAGACAATCAGCCCGAGCGCATCAAGCACCAGAAACAGGCGACGCAGATGGGTCATAACGGGCGCGACAATGGTGGTTACTACGGCGGCGGTCGCCACAATAATCACGTACTCGGGGTTTTTCACCCAGCCCAGCGGGTAATGGCCCAGCAGAATATCGCGCACGGAACCTCCGCCCAGCGCGGTCGCTGTGGCAATAATGATTACGCCGAAGGTATCCATTCGGCGACGACCGGCTGCAAGCGCGCCAGTCATGGCTTCTGCAGTGATGCCAATGAGATAAAGAGTGTGAAGCAGCATATAACCTCCGGTGTGAAGCCGGGAAGGTTAACGTTTTGTGCGCACGATCACGATTGAGATTTTCTAAAGTGAGCGGGTTTGCCCTATAAAATTTTATCAACCCATAGCGGAGAAGGTTGATTGGTGGCGGCAAAGCGAGAAAAGACGGGTTAAAATGGATTAGAAATAATAATGGGTGACGTCGGTCGACGCCACCCGAATGGTATTACTCGATATTCTGGATCTGCTCGCGCATCTGCTCAATCAGTACCTTGAGCTCAATGGCGGAATTCGTCACGTCGGCATTGATTGATTTAGACGCCAGGGTATTCGACTCGCGGTTGAATTCCTGCATCATAAAGTCGAGACGACGACCAACGGCTTCTTTCTTCTTCAGAATGTTGTAGGTCTCTTTAACGTGTGCTTCCAGACGGTCCAGCTCTTCGGCAACGTCAACGCGCTGCGCCATCAGCACCAGCTCTTGTTCCAGACGGTTATTTTCCAGCTGAACTTCCGCTTCTTCCAGTTTGGCAACCAGACGCTCGCGCTGCCACTGCAGCACTTCCGGCATATGGGTACGTACTTTTGCCACTTCGGCGCTGACGCCTTCAAGGCGCTGTTCAATCATCGCTTTCAGCGCCTGGCCTTCGGTTTCGCGAGCAACGATAAAGTCATCCAGCGTGCTGTCGAGGGCGGCAAGGATTTCAGCGGCAATTGCATCCAGATCCTGTTCACCGGCTGCCATGACGCCAGGCCAGCGCAGAATATCAACCGGATTAATTTCGCCTTCGTCGCTTTGCATTTTGACCCAGTTCGCCGCATTGACGAGCTGTTTTGCCAGTTTTTCGTTGAGGATCAGTTCGCCCTGCGCGCTGGCATCCGGCTCAAAACGCAGGTTACATTCCACTTTGCCGCGCGTCAGACGCGTACGGATACGCTCACGCACCACAGGCTCAAGGCTGCGGAACTGCTCCGGCATACGGAAATAGGTTTCCAGATAGCGCTGGTTTACCGAACGCATTTCCCAGGTAGCGCTACCCCAGCTACCCTTGATTTCACGCCGGGCGTAGGCGGTCATACTGCGGATCATAGATATTCCCGTTTTTAAAGGAGAGATGGGGGGATTATAGCTTTCAGGGGCTTCTCAGGATAGGAATAAGCGTCCTTTATCCGTATAATGCGCAGCCACATTCGTTTCAAGCCGGAGAATTCATCATGCGTCCAGCAGGTCGTAGCGCCAATCAGGTGCGTCCCGTCACCCTGACCCGTAACTATACAAAACACGCTGAAGGCTCCGTTCTGGTTGAGTTTGGTGACACCAAAGTGCTGTGCACGGCTTCCATTGAAGAAGGCGTTCCGCGCTTCCTGAAAGGTCAGGGCCAGGGCTGGATCACGGCTGAATACGGCATGCTGCCGCGTGCAACGCATACCCGTAATGCCCGTGAAGCGGCAAAGGGTAAGCAGGGCGGCCGTACCATGGAAATTCAGCGCCTCATCGCGCGTGCGCTGCGCGCCGCTGTTGATCTGAAAACGCTGGGCGAATTCACCATTACCCTGGACTGCGACGTCATTCAGGCTGACGGTGGCACGCGTACTGCATCAATTACCGGCGCCTGTGTAGCGCTGGCTGATGCCCTGAATAAACTGGTTGCGGCCGGTAAGCTGAAAACAAACCCAATGAAAGGGATGGTTGCCGCGGTGTCCGTTGGTATCGTTAACGGTGAAGCGCTTTGCGATCTGGAATACGTAGAAGACTCCGCCGCCGAAACTGACATGAACGTGGTGATGACCGAAGACGGACGTATCATTGAGGTGCAGGGCACCGCAGAAGGCGAACCGTTTACCCACGAAGAACTTCTCACCTTGCTGGCTCTGGCCCGAGGGGGAATTGAATCTATTGTAACGACGCAGAAAGCGGCGTTAGAAAATTGATTTTAAAGGCGACCAATGAGTCGCCTTTTTTTTGCCTGTAAGACAGAAAAGACAAAGGAGCGAATCCATGAAACCGTATCAGCGCCAGTTTATTGAGTTTGCGCTTAACAAGCAGGTCCTCAAGTTTGGCGAGTTTACGCTGAAATCCGGGCGCAAGAGCCCCTATTTCTTCAATGCCGGGCTGTTCAATACCGGGCGCGATCTGGCGCTGTTAGGCCGTTTCTATGCCGAAGCGCTGGTGGATTCAGGGATTGATTTCGACCTGCTGTTTGGCCCGGCCTATAAAGGCATTCCGATTGCGACCACCACCGCGGTTGCGCTGGCAGAACACCATGACCGCGACGTGCCGTACTGCTTTAACCGTAAAGAGGCCAAAACCCACGGTGAAGGCGGCAACCTGGTCGGCAGCCCACTGCAGGGGCGCGTGATGCTGGTGGACGACGTCATCACCGCGGGTACCGCCATTCGCGAATCCATGGAGATTATCCAGGCCAACGGCGCGACGCTGGCTGGCGTGTTGATTTCTCTGGACCGCCAGGAACGGGGTCGTGGTGAAATCTCGGCCATTCAGGAAGTTGAACGTGATTACAGCTGCAAAGTGACGTCAATCATCAACCTGAAAGACCTGATTGCGTATCTGGAAGAGAAGCCAGAGATGGCGGATCATCTGGCTGCGGTGCGGGCATATCGCGAAGAGTTCGGCGTGTAACGGAATCGCCCGGTGGCGCGTCGCTTGCCGGGCCTGCGCAATTCGTAGGCCGGATAAGGCGAAGCCGCCATCCGGCAACGACGTTACTGCAACTGCGCCGCCACTAACGGCCAACGGGCGTCGAAATCGTCCGTTGGGCTGTATTTGAACTCACTGCGTACAAAACGGGAGAGCATGCCTTCGCAAAACGCCAGGATCTGGCTTGCCAGCAGCGTTTCATCCGTGCTGTAACCTTCGCCTTCACGCATTTTCTTTTCACGCAGTACCTGGCGCAGCTGCGCTTCAATACGTTCGAAAAGCTGGTTGATGCGACCCTGCAGTCTGTCCTGCTCAAACATCAGCGCATGGCCAGTCAGAATACGGGTCAGGCCCGGGTTACGTTCTCCAAATCCCAGAATCAATTGCACAATCAGACGCAGACGCGCAGTGGTGTCTTTTTCGTCTTTCAGAATCAGGTTGATGCGCGTGATCAGACTGTCTTCGATAAACTCGATCAGGCTGTCGAACATCCGGGTTTTGCTCGGGAAATGACGGTACAGCGCCGCTTCAGACACGCCTACAGAGGCGGCCAGTTTTGCGGTGGTGATGCGTTGACTGCCATCGCTGGATTCAAGCATCAGAGCCAGAGATTGAAGTATTTCTTCGCGACGGTTCCTTTTCGCGGTTTGTTTTTCTGCCATGTTGCAAAATACCCCTGAAAATAAGCACTTGTCAGGCTGGCATCCACACAGCGACCGCAAACTGGCGTTTGCGGTTTGTTATGACATTATGGCGCTGTGAGATGCGTGTCTGTCGGGCGGTTATTTGCGCCCGGAATGGCCGAAGCCGCCTTCGCCACGGTCGGTGGCATCAAAGTCTGCCACCAGGTTAAATTCTGCCTGCACCACAGGTACAAAGACCATCTGCGCGATACGCTCGCCCGGTTCAATGGTGAAGCTGTCCTGACCTCGGTTCCAGACGGAGACCATCAGCTGGCCCTGGTAGTCAGAGTCGATCAGGCCGACCAGGTTACCCAGCACGACACCATGCTTATGACCCAGGCCTGAACGTGGCAGGATCACCGCCGCCAGTGAAGGGTCAGCAATGTGAATCGCCAGGCCCGTTGGGATCAGGGTGGTCGCACCCGGAGCCAGTTCTACGGCGTCATCGAGACAGGCGCGCAGGTCAAGACCGGCAGAGCCGGAGGTGGCATAGGTTGGCAGCGGGAATTGCTCGCCAACACGCGGGTCCAGAATCTTAACGTCGATTTTTTTCATCATAACGGGTAACGATCTCGTCCAGTAATTGTTGGCCCAGGAGTTCCTTGCGCTCAAGCGGTAAGATTTTATCTCCATCCTGCCAGAAAAGGTGCAGTGCGTTGCTGTCGCTGTTAAATCCTTGCGTGGCCAGCGATACGTCATTCGCGCAAATCAAATCGAGGTTTTTGCGGGTACGTTTTTGCCGGGCATATTCTTCCACATTATTTGTTTCTGCGGCAAACCCAACAACGTAAGGACGATGGGTTTTCAGCGCGGCGACGCCAGCAACGATATCCGGGTTTTTCACCATTTTTAGTGTTAATTCATCGCCTTGCTTTTTGATTTTGGCATCGGAAATGGTCTCTGCTCGGTAGTCCGCGACGGCAGCACAACCGATAAAAATCTGCTGGTTTTGCGCATGGGCCTGTACCGCGGCCTCCATTTCCAGCGCGGTGGTGACGTCAATACGCTGCACAAAAGGCGGCGTAGGTAACGAGACCGGGCCACTGACCAGCGTGACGTTCGCGCCGCGTTTCGCCGCTGCGGCCGCAATCGCAAAGCCCATTTTACCGGAGCTGTGGTTGGTAATGTAACGTACCGGATCCAGCGGCTCGCGCGTTGGGCCGGCTGTAATCATGATGTTGAGATGTTGCAGGTCGTTGACAGGCGAAAAATGGGCCGCGGCCATATCGACAATAGTCAATGGATCAAGCATACGGCCTGGGCCGACATCGCCACAGGCCTGGCTCCCGCTGTCCGGCCCCCAGATCAGCAGGCCGCGCGAGGCCAGCGTCTGTAGATTATGCTGGGTCGCGGCATTGCGATACATCTGCTGATTCATGGCCGGCACGACGGCAACAGGAGCGGGCGTGGCCAGACAAATGGTCGAAACCAGATCGTTCGCCATCCCGGCGGCAACGCGGGCAATTAAATCGGCCGTGGCGGGGGCAAGGATAACCAGGTCTGCCCATTTCCCAAGCTCAATATGGCCCATCGCGGCTTCTGCGGCAGGGTCAAGCAGGCTGTCAGATACCGGGTATCCTGAAACGGCCTGCAGGCTCAGAGGAGTGATAAAGGCTTTTCCGCCTTCGGTTATCGCGACCCGTACGTCGGCCCCGCGCTCGCGCAGACGGCGCACCAGTTCCGGCGTTTTATAGGCTGCAATGCCGCCGCTAACGCCAAGAACGATTTTTTTACCGGCCAGGCTCATCATGATTCTTTCCTGTTGGGTTTCACCAGAGAGCGGGCATTTTATCACAATCCCAAAAACGGGGTGATCTTGTCCTTCGGTCACTTTGCGAGGCGTTACGCAAGAACGAGACGCGAGAGTCAGGTACCTGAGTAGCCTATGGCAAGATGGGCAAAAAACAGGGAGAAAAAGCATGGAAGACGAGGATGAACTGCTCTTACCGCGCGAAAAATTGCTGCGCTATGGCGTCACTTTGCTAAAAGATGAGGAACTGCTGGCGCTTTTTTTGCGCACCGGTACGCCGGGCAAAACGGTCTTTACGCTGGCAAAAGATCTGATAGGCCATTTTGGCTCACTCTACGGTTTGATGACGGCGGAACTGGCGGAGTTTGCGCATGTGGAGGGTATCGGTGTGGCGAAATATGCCCAGCTCAAGGGGATTGCCGAACTGGCCCGCCGTTTTCAGTGTGTTCGTATGCAGGAGGAGGACCCGATACTGACTCCTGCGATGACGCGCGAGTTTCTGCAAAGTCAGTTAACCGATATTGAACGCGAGATCTTTATGGTGATCTTTCTCGACAACCGGAACCGGGTGCTCAAGCATAGCCACCTTTTCTCGGGCACGCTAAGCCATGTAGAGGTTCATCCGCGTGAAATTGTGCGCGAAGCAATAAAATTGAATGCAGCCGGCGTGATACTCGCGCATAATCACCCTTCTGGCTGTGCAGAACCAAGCAGAGCTGACAAAGAGATCACCGACCGCATTGTCAAATGCTGTCAATTCATGGACATTCGTGTGCTGGACCATCTGATAATTGGCCGCGGAGAGTACCTTTCTTTTGCAGAACATGGCTGGATTTAGGCTATTTCTCGCGATCCATCGGGATCTTTGTCTGTTCGGGACTTGAGCACACCGCCGAGTCAGCGTATACTACGCCACCTTTGAGAATCTCGGGTTTGGCATTTGGGCCTGGCAATCGAGAGTTCAATAGAACTATGCGATGACCGGGCTGTAAAGCCTGACGAGGCGCCGATACCCCATACGAAGCTCGAGCTAATTTGATTTTTGGAGAATAGACATGTCCCGAGTCTGCCAAGTTACTGGCAAGCGTCCGGTGACCGGTAACAACCGTTCCCACGCACTGAACGCGACTAAACGCCGTTTCCTGCCGAACCTGCACTCTCACCGTTTCTGGGTTGAGAGCGAGAAGCGTTTTGTCACCCTGCGCGTATCTGCTAAAGGTATGCGTGTAATTGATAAGAAAGGCATCGATACAGTTCTGTCCGAACTGCGTGCCCGTGGCGAAAAGTACTAAGTACTTAAAGAGGAAATAAATCATGGCTAAAGGTATTCGCGAGAAAATCAAGCTGGTTTCTTCTGCTGGTACAGGTCACTTCTACACCACCACGAAGAACAAACGTACTAAGCCGGAAAAACTGGAACTGAAAAAATTCGATCCAGTTGTACGCCAGCACGTAATGTACAAAGAAGCTAAAATCAAATAATTTTAGCCGCCTTGTATTGAAAAACCCCGCAACTGCGGGGTTTTTTGCATTCTGCATCTTACTACGGAGGAATCATGCCTGAATTACCTGAGGTGGAGACCAGCCGCCGCGGTATTGAGCCGCATCTGGTCGGCGCGACTATTCTTCATGCTACCGTGCGTAACGGTCGCCTCCGTTGGCCGGTTTCTGATGAGATCCATGCGTTAAGCGATAAACCGATCCTCAGCGTCCAGCGCCGCGCGAAATATCTGCTCCTGGAGCTGCCCGATGGCTGGATCATCATTCATCTTGGCATGTCCGGCAGCCTGCGGATCCTCACTGAAGAGCTGCCTGCGGAAAAGCATGACCATGTCGATCTGGTGATGAGTAACGGCAAAGTGTTGCGTTATACCGATCCCCGCCGCTTTGGCGCATGGTTGTGGACCAAAGAACTGGAAGGACATAGCGTACTGGCACATCTGGGGCCAGAGCCGCTTTCAGAAGCGTTTAACGCGGAATACCTGAAAGCGAAGTGTGCGAAAAAGAAAACCCCGATTAAACCCTGGCTGATGGATAACAAACTGGTGGTCGGCGTGGGGAATATCTATGCCAGCGAATCGCTGTTTGCAGCCGGGATCCATCCCGATCGGCTGGCCTCTTCGCTGTCGGCGCAGGAGTGTGAGCTGCTGGTGCGGGTGATTAAAGCGGTGCTGCTTCGCTCAATTGAGCAGGGGGGAACGACGCTGAAGGACTTCCTGCAAAGCGATGGTAAGCCAGGCTATTTTGCTCAGGAGCTGCAGGTGTATGGCCGCAAAGGCGAGCCGTGCAGGGTGTGTGGAACGCCGATCATCGCAACAAAGCATGCCCAGCGCGCCACATTCTATTGCCGTCAGTGCCAGAAATAACGCTACTTTAGCTTGTCCATCAACGCCTGGTGGACGTTAACCGGCAGGAAATGGGTAACGTCCCCGTGATGACGCGCCACCTCTTTCACCAGCGTGGAAGAGATAAACGACCACTCCTTGGATGGCATCAGAAATACGCTTTCCAGCTCCGGCATCAAATGACGATTCATGTGCGCCAGCTGCATCTCATACTCGAAGTCTGCCACCGCGCGTAAGCCACGGATCAGAATCGTCGCCTGCTGAGCGCGGGCAAAGTTAGCCATCAGATCGCTGAAGCCCACCACCTCAACGTTCGGCAGGTGCGCAATGGCCTCGGTGGCAAGCGCAACACGCTCGTTCAGGTCAAACATCGGTTTTTTACTGGGGCTGGCAGCAATCGCCAGAATCACCTTGTCGAACATGCACGCCGCACGGGTGATGATATCAAGATGACCATTGGTGATCGGATCAAAGGTACCTGGATAAATCGCTTTTGTGCTCATGGCTCACGTTTTCTCTGAGTAGCCGCGGCTGAGCGCCCACAGCTCGGTGTATTTGTTGAAAGTATACTGGGCATTTACCACGGCCAGTAACCAGCCCTGTTTACCGTCCAGCACGCCGCCACGCAGCAGCAGCGTTTTCAGAAACGCCCCCAGCGTATGGGTGAAGATACCTGTCAGCGTGGCCTTCTTGCCGCGCTGATGGCGCTCCTGTGCCCAGGCGGTGGCATAGTTGAGCTGTTTACGCTGGAAGCTGGCGAAATCCCGGCAGGTCAGGTGCAAAAGATCGCCCGTCAGAGGGACGACTGGCGCACTGTCGCAGGCCAGGGATTCATGGACCAGATTATCATTGTACTGATACCGCTCGCGCTCGTAGAGGCGCGTGACCCGGTCGGGGTACCAGCCGCTGTGACGCATAAAACGGCCAAGGAAATAGTTACGACGCGCAATGCTGTAGACCGTGCCCGGCGTTGGTGTGGCAAGCACCGCCTGAATAGCCTGACGCAGCTCCGGCGTGATGCGCTCGTCTGTGTCGAGCATCAGTACATAATCACCGGTGGCATATCCCTGCGCGCGTTGGCGCTGGATGCCATAACCTTGCCAGTCGGTGTTGGTATAGACTTTTGCACCCGCTGCGCGGGCAACGTCCGCCGTGTTGTCTTCACTGCCGGAGTCGAGCAGGATAATTTCGTCAGCCCAGGCAACGGAGGCCAGGCAATCCGGAAGCAGGTCGGCAGCGTTTTTGGCGATCAGAACGACCGACAGGCGCGTTGACATTAGTGGCTCCGCTGCGGCAGATAAGGTTGCAGAAGCTGCAGCAGACGGGTGAGGGCACCCTGGTTCTGATGCAGCACTTCGACGGCATGACGACCGTACCACAGGCGGTAATCTTCGTCGGTCAGCAGAGTCGAGACCTCTTTGACCACTGAATCCGCATCGGTCACGGTAATTAGCCCTTCCGCTTGCTGCAATTTCGCACAGATATCTTTGAAGTTGAAGGTATGTGGACCCATCAGCACGGGAATGGCATGGGCCGCTGGCTCCAGCGGGTTATGGCCACCACGCTCCACCAGGCTGCCGCCAACAAAGGCCAGATCAGCGATGCCATACAGCAGCATCAGCTCGCCCATGGTATCGCCAATAACCACCTGCGTGCTGGTGGAGGGGATCTCACCGCTGCTGCGCAGGGTGAAGCTGAAGCCGCCTTTTTGCACCATTTCACGGGCGTCTTTAAAACGCTCGGGATGGCGAGGCACCAGAATCAGCAGCAAATCGGGGAATTTCTCCAGCAGCTTACGGTGTGCCTGCAGGATAATTGCCTCTTCGCCATCATGGGTGCTGGTCGCAATCCAGACCTGGCGACGCGGTGCCCACTGGCGGCGCAGCGTGATAGCACGGGCCGCAAGTTCAGGCGTGACGGAGATATCGAATTTCAGGCTGCCTGTCACCGCCAGCTGGTTGCGTTTCAGGCCAAGCGAGATAAAGCGCGCTGCGTCTTCTTCGTTTTGCGCAGCAATCAGTGTGATCTTGCTGAGCAGGCGGCGCATAAATTTCCCCAGTTTGCCGTAGCCTTTCGCCGACCGCTCAGACAGACGCGCGTTCGCGATCACCAGTGGAATCTTACGGGCATGCAGAGCGGAAATCATATTCGGCCACAGCTCGGTTTCCATCACGATCACCAGTTTAGGGCGAACGGTTTCCAGAAAACGGTTCATGGCGCAGGGAAGGTCGTAAGGCAGATAGACGTGATGCACGTCTTTACCGAAGGCGGACATCACGCGCTCAGAGCCGGTCGGGGTCATGGTCGTGACGGTGATCGGCAGCGACGGATAACGGTGACGCAGGGCGCGAACCAGCGGGATCGCTGCCAGCGTTTCGCCAACAGAAACGGAATGCAGCAGAATACCGTCCGGGGCAACTTTATTGCGACAGAAGCCATAGCGTTCAGCCCAGCGTTTTCGGTACGCAGGCGCTTTACGGCTACGAAGCAGCAGTCTCAGCCACACCAGTGGCTGAATGATATAGAGCAGGGCGGTATACAACAATTCCAAGCGATTATCCGTCTTTTTAGTTTCGGCGGGCAAATTCTAAGCATTTGGGCCAGGTAAAGCTATCTCTTATGCCACATAGCGCTTCAAACGGAAGTAACGACGGCCCAGTCGCCAGCGCAGTCGGGGACTTTTTGCATTTTTCCAGATGAGTTTCCAGATCCCTTTATCGAAAAACTCTTTGATAATAAATGCCTTTTTCTGCTCATCTTTCATGTTGTCGAAAGTATGAATGATGCCCAGCCCTTCTTTGGCAATTTGCCAGTGGCAAGCAGGGATCCCTTTCACTTTATCGGGGTAGCGCTGATTAATGGCATCGAGCATCTGCAGGATTTTCATGTAGTGACGCGCCGAGCGAATGAGCGTGTCGTCATTGTCCGGCATATGAGACACCGACGCAGAGTGAATGTAGTAGTCGTAGTAACGTTCACTGGTGTACTGCACCCGCTCCGCCGCCAGCAGTACTTCTGTGGTCCACGGAATATCCTGATGGCGCAACCCCGGTTCAAAGTGAAAACCGTGCTCGCGAATAAAGTCATGACGATAGATGTTCAGCCAGGTCACGTGCAGGAACTTACGGGAGTCGAGCGCCATTTTGAGCCATGCAGGGCCGGACATGACGCCCGTTGATGCCAGTTTGTCTTCAGGGAAAATAGGGCGTGAAGGCTTCTTATTATTTTCCCAGACGTAGTTGCCGTTACAGGTAGCGACATCAAGACGTTGCGTAACAGCCATATCAAGCAGGTGCTGATACATGCCGGGTTTAAAGACATCATCAATATCAGGGAAAGAGAGATATTGGCCCGTCGCGACGGCCAGACCGGTATTACGCGCGATGGATACACCCTGATTTTGCTGCTCAATAACCTGCATCTGCGGCAGCTTTTCGCGCCAGTTTTCGACGATCTGCATCGAACGGTCTGTGGAGCCGTCATTGACGATGATGACTTCCATGCTGTCGATGCGTTGATCCACAAGGCAGGTAAAGAACTGATCCAGGAACGCTTCACCGTTATAAACGGCTACCACTACGCTTAATAATGGCGCTGAATTTTGCATAAGAAACCTGATTATTTTTGATTGTCGACCAAAGCAATATATTGCTGGCAAATGGCCTTGATACCGAACGATGCAATGGTTGCGCGATCAACGACCGGTGGAGAGGTATAAATATCCGCCAGCGTTTTTGCCAGAGACTCGTCATTCATCTCTGCCAGACCGCGGGATAAGTCTCCCTTGAGGATTTCGGCGGGGCCACCTGGACAATGTGTACTGACGGGTGGCGTCTGGCAGATAATGGATTCAACCAGCACATTACCAAAACCTTCGCAGTCAGAACTTAACACTAAAAGGCGTGCCCCTTTAATCCAGGGATAAGGATTAGGTTCGAACGGACGGAAAACCGTTTTGTCTTCAATGCCCAGTTCGCGGGCAAGCTGCTTAAGCTTTTGAATTTTAGCCTCAGAGCCATTGCCCATCATAACCAGCGTGGTATTGAGCTGACTCAGCGCGAACGCCCGTAGCAGGCGATCGTGGCGCTTGTGCTCATGGAAGCGGCCGACGTGAATGATGTAATCCTTTCCCTGCATCTCAAAGGGGGCGTCCGCCAGACGCTGGATTTCAGGAATATCAAAAGGATTATGGATTACCGCTGTGCGTCGGAGATTCAGGGCCAGCGTTTCTGAAAGATCTTTCAACACGGCGCCTGAGACGGCGACCACGTTGCGGTTTTCGTAGGTATGGCGAATTTTAGTGTGTTTAAACCAGCGTGAAAGCCCACGGCGATGACGAAGGTAGGAGAATGAGAACATGCCATGCACGCAGAACCAGACTTTATCGCGCTCCAGGGCGCGGCAGTGCGCCACGATGCGGTCAGTTTTGTGCAGATGCGAGAACACCACATCAAATTTGCCGCTGCGCTCCGCCCGCTCGATAGCCTGATCCAGCAGCCTGGCGCGGCGTGGGATCTCCGTCAGCTTCCGCCACGGTTTTTTGCAGGTATCCTGAACGACCTGATAATCGATGCCTTCCGGAATGGCGTAGTCGCACACTTTCCGCAGCGAGAAGAGAGAGACTTGATGCCCCATCTCTGTTAATCCGCTGGAGAGTGTAAGAACCGTTTTTTCAGCTCCTCCACCGGGTAAACCATCAATAATCATTAGGATGCGCATTTTTAATCCAGTAATTTTTGATAAAGCGAAATAAGCTGACTTGACAGTTTTTCGGGGGTGGCGTCTTTTACACGTTCCCGTGCCGCTCGTCCCATATCGTTATTTTTTTCCAGCGAAGGGGTGGCCGCTACCGCCTCCTTCAGGGTGCTGATATCAAGTGCGTCACAGTAAAATCCGTTCTGGCCTTGCTGAATAAATTCTGCCCCACCGCAACTCTCTGATGTAATGACCGGCAAACCGCAGGCCATCGCTTCAAGAATGACGTTAGGGAAAGGATCATACAGCGTTGGTAGCAGTAAACCATCAGATAGCTGATAAAATGGCAGCGTCTCTTTTTGCATCCCCAGAAAACGGATTTGCCCCTCGCAGCCTAATGAACGGGCGAGGTCGCGATAGCGACGTTCTGCTTTATCCTGCCCAACCACAATCAGCCACGCCGCAGTACCCGCAACGGCGCGTATAGCGCTGGCCAATCCTTTTCGTTCAAATCCTGACCCTACGAAGCAGAAAATGACGGCATCGGTCGGCAAACCAAACTGCTGACGCAATGCAATACGTTGTGCCTCTTCTGCCGGAACGAAACGGGTGGAATCAATTGAATTATAAATCACATGTATTTTTTTTGCGTCAATATCAAAGTCTTCGACGATTTCGCGCTTGATCATCTCCGCATTACAGATAACCGCCTTTAACTCCGGCGCCTGGTACATTTCACGTTCGGCATTCATCACATAGCGGTGATAGCGATCATGCATCAGCAGTTTTGCACGCCAGGCAGGCAGAATGCGTGCGCGCTGCAGGAGCCAGCGTCGGTGTACGCCGTCGCCTGCACGATAAATGTCACAGCCCGGAATGCGCTCGTGGCTTTGCACAATATCAAACTGCTGCTGCTGCCAGAGCGCACGTGCGGCATGCGCAAATCCGCGCTCGCGGCTGATGCGGCCCCATTTGCGCGGATCGCAAATATGAATATGCCAGTCGTCCTGCTTCTCACCCTGCCATTCGCGCGTGATGACGTTGAGCTCGAGATTTTGGTTGCTCAGCGCGGTAAGGGCGCGAGACACGAAGCGTTCTGCCCCGCCATCCGGGCGATACTTTTGGCGAACAATCGCCAGGCGATGGTGTTTCATGACAGATATCTCCTTGCGGCGGAGACGACAGCATCAACGGGAATGGCGTCGAGATAGCGTTCTTTTGTTTTGGTATCAATGGCGTCTGGATCGGGCAGTGGGCCGTAATCACCTGCCCAGATGACTTCCCCATTAACCTGCCAGGGTGACCAGAAGGTAAGTTTTGATGGGCCAAACAATGCCACACAGGGGGTCTGAAGCGCAGCGGCCATATGCATCGGAACGGAGTCAACGCCAATAAACAGAGACGCATGATCGATAAGCGAAGCCAGTTGACGCAACGTGAGCTGACCTGCCAGCGAGACGACCCCCGTCTCTGGCGAGGCGGCGAGAATGCGATCGATCATCGCCAGCTCTTTTTTATCCGGCCCGGCGGTGAGGACGACAGTGTGGCCATCCTGCTGCAGCGCCGTGATGGTTTGCGCCATTTTGCCTTCGTCCCAGCATTTAAAGAACCAGCGCGACGTAGGCTGAATCACGATGTAGTTGTCTCCCACACCGTTTTGCATCAACTTTTGGTGAGCCTCGTGCCAGTCTTCGGCATGGTAGGCCATGGTCACGGCAGGTTGAGCGGTGACCGGTAATGGCGACAAAATAGAGAGGTTCTGTTCGACAGTGTGCAACGCGTTGTGCCCGGCCACAGAGACCAAATCGCTATGGCAAAACCGCCAGAATGCGTTGTTGCGCTTATTAAAAGCGAACCCGAGTCGTACCGGTGCGCCGGTGAAACGGGTAACGATAGCGCTGCGCCACTGATCGGCAAGATTAATCACCAGGTGATAATGCTGTTTCCTTAACGCACAGAGCAACTGCCACTCTTTTTGCAGATGTTTCAGCGTGCCCAGCTGCTTCCATTTACGGTCGATCCCGTAAACAGTACCGATCGCCGGGTGTGCGGCGAGCATATCGCGGGTTTCTTCATACAACAGCACATCAATCTGTGCCTGCGGCCATTTTTGACGTAACGAATCAATGACGGGAGTGGTCAGTAACATGTCGCCATGATGGCGGAGTTTGATAAGTAAAATGCGCAAATCAGGCGTGTCAGGTAAGTTATTCATCATCATCTTATTGGCGTTGTACTGTTGGCAATTCTAATAGACCTGATAGCGACTTGCACTCTTTCTCCATAATCTCAGGAAATTCCCTGGAAGGGTTTACTCATGCTTCGGTGAGTGCGTAACATAGCGCTAACTTTCCTGTCTTGCGGACTCATTATGAAAAAACCAGCGTTTATCATCACGATTGATACTGAAGGCGATAATCTCTGGCAAAATCACCGCGTCATTAAAACGGAGAATGCGCGCTATCTGGCGCGATTCCAGACGCTTTGTGAGCGTTTCGGTTTCAAACCCGTATGGCTGACAAATTTTGAGATGGCGATTGAGCCGGTTTTCATTGAGTTTGCCAAAGATGTGATCGCCCGCGGTCAGGGTGAAGTCGGGATGCACCTTCACGCGTGGAATAGCCCTCCTGAACACGATCTCACCGGAGATGACTGGCGCTGGCAGCCGTATTTGATTGAATTTTCAGATGAGGTGATGCGCGAGAAAGTAGTGTTCATGACCCGTCTGCTGGAAGAGACCTTCCAGACCAAAATGTTAAGCCATCGCGCCGGGCGCTGGGCATTTGATAGCCGTTACGCCAGACTGCTGATCGAACTGGGCTACCAGGTTGATTGCTCTGTTACGCCGCGTGTGAACTGGCGCAACGCGAAAGGCGCACCGCAGGGGAATGGCGGAACCAATTATCAGCACTTTCCAGACCACGCCTACTTTATTGATACAGACGATATCTCACGAGCGGGCAATAGCCCTTTACTCGAAGTGCCGATGAGCATCCAGTATAAGCATCCGGCCTGGTTGAACACCGTCAAACAGGGCTACGATCGCCTGCGCGGTAAATATCGTTCACCGTCCGTAAACTGGTTGAGACCGTCCGGTGGTAATGCGTCGCAGATGATTCAGGTCGCACAGCAATGCCTGTCTCAGGGACATGACTACGTGGAGTTTATGCTGCATTCCTCTGAATTTATGCCGGGCGGAAGTCCTACGTTTAAAGATGAGGCGGCGATTGAAGGGTTGTATCAGGATCTTGAAGTGCTTTTTAGCTGGTTATCCGATAAGACGGTAGGGATGACGCTGGCGGAGTTTTATTCCCATAAAAAAAGCGCCGATTAATCGGCGCCTCTGGAATTATTTTTGCAGCGCAGTTTTTACCGGGGTGCTGAAAATAATGGCAAGTGGAAGCCAGAATAGCACCCAGTATTCTCGCGGATTGCTGATTACGAACATGCCCTGGGTAACATAGAACATCAGCGCAAAGACAATAACCGCAATCTCTGCTTTGTGATTAGCAGCAAGGTGGCGAAGACATTGTCTGCCCGCAAAGAGAATCATACTCAAAAGTAGCAGAAGCCCCACAATACCGCCCTTCAGGAAAGTCGCTAAATAAAGGCTATGCGTTGTGGTAACAGGTTGACCATAGCCGTTAATGAATTCAAGCTCTTTATTGAAACCCCAGCCGAAAATCATTTTTTGCTTCGCCACTTCAAAGGCATGCTGCCAGATGCCGAAACGGACAGAGCCTGCACGGGAAGATTCTTCCGCGCGTTTGATGAATATATCGAAGAAGCCGCTGAAATAGAGGATGGAGCCAATAACTAACAATACGATCAGCGAGCCCGCTAATAGCTTTAAATTCCATTTCGGTTTACACAGAAACGCAACGATAGCGGCGACAATCATCGAAAGGAAAGGCCCACGGCTTTGGGTCAGAATCAAGCAGACCAGTAGCAGGGGAACGGGAATATAGAACCAGTAGTTACGTGTTTCGCGAACCAGAATGGCGCTCAACAAAATACCCAGCGCCATGTATCCCCCAAGATCAATGACATTATCCGGGGAGAACGGGAATGCACGCGATAGTCGGTTTTGAAATATGTGCTCTTTATTGACATAAATCAGCGTTAATATCGTCAGTGCCACGATACCGAGATAGGCTGCGCCAATGATGTATTTTTTTCTTTCCTGTAACTCACACTGACGATAAAGGCACAGGAAAATAAATAAATAAAAGGAATGGCTGATGGCTGAGCTAAGATGTGAAGATTCCGCCCACAAATTTGAGAGTGAAAAGTAAAGCAAAAAGGCACCGGTCATCCCCAGTGCAGGAAGGAAGTCACGATCGTTGATAAAACGGGTGCGTGTCTCACTATTGATAATCATAGTGATGATAAACAGAGCCAGCGTGATATGGAATAAGATATTTACCCGTGAGACACCGCAAAAAATCATGCTCAAAAACATAAAGAGCACAAAAGGATAGAACATGTAGCGTTGCAAATTAATTGAAGACATCACTAAAATCCTTTCTGGGAAAAACGGAGTCAGGGATAGCGCTTTGAGGAGAGAGATTGATAACTGAAATGTTATCATTTTTGAAAATGGTGCTTGCCAGCGTTAGCGCGGGGATCACAACATTATGCACTTTATCCTCAAGAAATGAGGGCAACATCGTATCGTTGCTTTCATAGAAACGTGGCTGGTTGAAATTATTCATATCAAGACCGGCAATATAAATTTTCTTGAATCCCAGAAAGTAAATTATCTGAAGCGCCCAGTATATCACGGTGCCAGCATCCACCACTCCATGTCGCACATCACGACTAAAAGCAATATTCGGATGCGTATCAGAGAAAACAATTTCTGGTGTGTCCGCTAAAGCTTGACGCAGATTATCCTGTTTAATTGAAGGTTTGTAGGTCTCATAACAAATATCTTCAATAATACAAATCTCGCACTGAATGTTTTCGTAGGAGAAACGCTTTATAAGTTTGACGATCCCCATAACGGTAGTAAATAAAATAACATTTTTACAGCCGGTTAATCGTTTCAAAAGCGCCGTTTGACGGTCGATAAACGTCATGTCGACAATGAAATAAAGACTAAAATTGAGCTGGTGATTAAGGTGCCAGGCGCCATTCACGCCAGCGGTCGCTACCGATGTCGGCAATTTTGCAAAATCAATATGTTTGATTGAAGGGCCTGTCGCCGCAATCAGAATCTCACCATTGAATCGGTGGTGAAGTGAGGATAAGGAAGTCAGTTTGATATCCAACCCCTTATATTTTAAATCACATATTTCACCGGTTTCATTGCGGGATAATTTAATAAATGGCCATAAATTCTCATTATGTCGCATATTACGCTTATGCGTATATCGATACAGTTGCTTGGTCAAAGAGCCCATTTCACGCCTCAAGTGATTCTTTTTTGTTTTTATTCACGGTCGTTAATAAACTGGCAATCTTATCCAGATCGGTTTCACCTACGGCAAACAGCTCTTCTTTTGGTTGGCTGAAATAGTAACGCGTTTCAAATACGTATGAGTTAATATTTTCGTCATTGCCAATCAACAGAACATTGCCGAGAGGGCGTTGTTCGTAATGGCAGCACGGGCCAAACAACATGACGATAGGCACACCCACTGCATCGGCAATGTAAATATTCCCGGAATCAGACGCGATATAGCAATCCATCTTTGAAATAGCCCACGGGAGTTCTTCCAGCGTGATCTTCCCAATCAGACTGATCAAGTTAGGAATGTCACCGTAAGCACGGGTGATATCGTCCAGCCACGACTGTTCATCAGGGGCGCCAAACACATAAAACTCGCAGGGCAGGTCGGCGAGACGATCAATAATTCGCTTCCAGATGACCGGCGGCACCGTTTTGGCTTTATTACCTGCGGCAATGCTGATGCCGATGCGGATCACATCAGGTTTGTCGAGAATTGCCGGGTAGGTCGCCGGTTTGAACAGCGGCTTTGTGGCGTGCTTGGGCGAGTCCTGCCACGTCAACGAACGGTCGGCCAGCTTCAGGTAATTGGTCACTGATAGCGTTTTTTTGCCGTGCTCAACGGTACCGTCGGCGGTGAGATAGAAAATCCCGTGATACCATCTGCGGGTGTAAATACTTAAAAATTGTTTGTTTTTGGCATTACAGACGGCGGCAAAAAAGAGATTTACGCTGTTGGGTTGTAGAAGATAGACGTTGTCGTAGCGGTTCATGATGCGGCAGGCAAAGCTGAGCTTACGCCACAGACTACGCTTATGCTGCTCGATAAAAAAAATCTCTTCGATCGTTTCGTCATGCTTCGCCAGCGCACCTACGCTGCGACTGATAAGCACATCACTTTTTTGCAGGTATGCCAGCAGGGGCGTCGCATTAACAAAATCACCGATTTTGGCTGTCTGAATGACCAGGTTTTTACCTGTATCTTTGCGGAACAGCTTCCGGATTAGCTTCACCGGAAGGAGTAAAATCAGCAGAAATACGTAACTCATTCGTTAGATATCCCTGTCGGAAAGCCAGTGGCTGTCCTGTAAAAATGAAAAAATGGCATCTGCGCTAATGTCCCTCGTTTGTTGAGTCGGGCTGACCATTTGATGCTGGTTTTTACCGTAACCCCCAATCAAACCGGGATCGGTCGGGCCAAAAATCGTGATGTTTGGACGATCCAGCGCCGCGGTTAAATGGCTTAAACCCGTATCAACGGAAACGACAGCTTTAGCTCCGGCCAGCTCTGCAGCAACTTGCGCCAGCGTGAGTTTAGGTAAAACCTCGACGTGCGAAAAACCGGCTGCCAGACGTTCAGCACGCTGGCGCTCATGTTCAGCACCCCACGGCAGTTTAATATGGATGCCGGCAGGTTGCATTAGTTCAATGAGTCTTCGCCAGTGCGTTTCCGGCCAGTGCTTATCATCGCGCGTTGTGGCATGCAGGAAGACCAGCCAGGGCTGCGCAGGCTTCTCTGCATCACGCAGAAAATGCTGCGAAATCGCGTAATCACCCTGCGTTTCCGGCTTTGTGTAACCGAGGCTTTTTGCGAAGAGCTCGCGGGTGCGTTCCACTGCGTGCTGCTGCTTTGCAATATGGTGACGACGGTTATAGAACAGGCTGGCGAGTGGTTCGCGGGCGGTTTGCCAGTCCATGCCGTGCTTTACACCGTGTGCCAGGCGCGTGACTAGCGCGGCGCTTTTGACCAGCCCCTGCGCGTCGATAATGGCGTCGTAACGCTGCGCCTGCACCGCATCGCGGAAGGCTTTGCGCTCGGCTTTTATCGGTGTGGAAAACCACGCTTTACGCCAGCGGCGGATGGCCACCGGGATCACGCGGTCGACCGCTTCGTGCCAGGTAGGGATCTGCGCGAAACCCTCTTCCACCACCCAGTCAAAACGAATGCCTGGAATGGCCCGCATGGCGTCCGTCAGCGACGGAAGCGTATGCAGCACATCACCCATCGAAGAGGTTTTAACGATCAGTACCCGCATTCGTTATCCTTCTTCGCTCAGCAGCAGTTCGTTGAGTTCTTCGAGAACGCGCTGCGGCGTGATGTCGATCAGGCTCTGGTGATAACCTTGCGCGGCATCGCCTTTACGCACCTTATGGTAACCCGTGATCAGACGAATAACGCGCGCCTTATTTGAGAGCGGCGGCGTAAAGTCCGGGCTACTTGGACCGTACAACGCAACCAGCGGGCGGTTGAGCGCGGCGGCGACATGCATCAGCCCGGAGTCGTTGGTGACTACGGCTTTACAGGCAGAAAGTAAAATCACCGCCTGCTCGAGCTGGGTTTCCCCGGCCAGGTTGCGGCACCAGGCCTGCTGTTCTGTGCTGAGGGCTGCAAGAATTTCGTTCCCCGCCTCGTGGTCTTTGGCCGAGCCGAACAGAACGATCTGATAACCTTCGTCAATCAACTGCTTTGCCAGCTCTGCGTAGTGATAGTGCGGCCAGCGTTTTGCCGGGCCGAATTCTGCGCCCGGGCAGAAGCCAATCATCGGCCGTTCAGAGGAAAGACCAAACGCGTTACAGGTCTGGGATTTTTCACCCTCGCTGACCTGTAGCTGTGGCCATAGCAGCGGTTGCGGCAGGTCTTTTGCGCTGCGCATTACGCCTTTGTCGTAGGCCAGCGCCACATAGCGCTCCACCATTAATGGCCAGGCCTCTTTATCCAGCACGCGTGCGTCATTCAGCAGACCGTAGCGCATCTCACCGCGCCAGCCGGTACGGTGCGGCACACCGGCGAAGAAGGGCACAAGCGCGGATTTAAACGAATTGGGTAACACGTAAGCGCGGTCATAACGCTTCTCGCGCAGACTGTGACCGAGTTTACGGCGTTCGCCAATTTCCAGCGCCCCGTGGCCGAGCGGCATCGGGATGGCTTCATTCACTTCCGGCATACGCGATAACAACGGACGGCACCATGCGGGTGCCATCACGTCGATTATCGCCTGGGGATAACGCGCCTTGAGCGTGCGATAGAGACTTTGCGACATCATCATGTCGCCCACCCATGACGGGCCGATCACCAGAATTCTCATACTTACGCGTCGCGGTTCAGCCAGGCCATATATTCCGTTACGCCTTCGGCAACGGTCTTGAACGGCTTGTCATAACCCGCTGCGCGCAGGTTAGTCAGATCGGCCTGGGTGAATGCCTGGTAGCGGCCTTTCAGTTTGTCCGGGAAAGGAATGTACTCAATGCTGCCTTTCTTGTGATACGCCAGCGTTGCGTCAGCCACGGCCTGGAAAGACTCCGCGCGGCCGGTGCCAAGGTTGAAAATACCGGATACCCCATTTTCCCAGAACCACAGGTTCACGGCGGCAACGTCGCCTACGTAGACGAAGTCACGCTTAAAGCCGTCGCTGCCTTCGAACAGTTTTGGACTTTCGCCGTTATTCAGCTGAGTGTTCAGATGGAACGCCACGCTCGCCATGCTGCCTTTGTGGCCTTCGCGCGGCCCGTAGACGTTGAAGTAGCGGAAACCAACGATTTGGGAGTTCGCTTCTGGCAACACCTGACGCACATATTCGTCGAAAAGGAACTTGGAGTAACCGTAAACGTTCAACGGCTGCTCATATTCGCGGGATTCAATGAAATCAGAGGTACGTCCGCCGTAGGTGGCCGCCGAAGAGGCATACAGGAACGGAATTTCACGCTCCAGACAGTAGTGAAGCAGCTCTTTAGAGTACTGATAGTTGTTGTCCATCATGTACTTGCCGTCCCACTCTGTGGTGGAGGAGCATGCCCCTTCGTGGAAGATGGCTTCGATCTCGCCGAACTCTTCACCTGCCATAATCTGGATAAGGAAGTCTTCTTTATCCATGTAGTCAGCGATGTTCAGATCCACCAGGTTGACGAACTTGGTGCCGTCTTTCAGGTTGTCAACCACCAGGATGTCGGTGATGCCTTTGTCATTGAGAGCTTTAACAATATTGCTGCCGATAAAGCCCGCGCCGCCGGTAACGATGATCATAACTGTAACCTTTGAAGTGTGGAGCCCGGGGACAATCCCGGACGCTAATGGTTCTATCATATCATTAGTATGGCTGCCCTTCAGCCATTCACCGACATAGCGCAAGGGTACACGTGATTTATGCTGCAAAAACGAGAAGAGATAATGTGTCATCTCGTCATGAACTATAGGTTTGGGTAATATGTGCCGAAATTTGCCGAGTCTGGAGAATTGCAATGCGTGGTGATTTTTACAAACAGTTAAACAGCGACCTTGAAACCGCGCGTGCGGAAGGGTTGTTTAAAGAAGAGCGTATTATCACGTCTGCTCAGCAGGCGGACATCACCGTTGCCGATGGCAGCCATGTGATCAACTTTTGTGCGAACAACTACCTGGGTCTTGCGAATCACCCTGAGCTGATTGCTGCGGCGAAAAGCGGTATGGATACCCACGGTTTTGGTATGGCCTCCGTACGCTTTATCTGCGGCACGCAGGACAGTCACAAGCAGCTTGAGAAAAAGCTGGCGAACTTCTTAGGCATGGAAGACGCAATTCTGTACTCCTCCTGCTTCGACGCCAACGGCGGTCTGTTTGAGACGCTGCTGGGTGCAGAAGATGCCATTATCTCCGACGCCCTTAACCACGCTTCCATCATTGATGGTGTGCGCCTGTGTAAAGCGAAGCGTTTCCGCTATGCCAACAACGATATGGTTGAACTGGAAGCACGCCTGAAAGAGGCGCGTGAAGCGGGTGCTCGCCATGTGCTCATCGCCACTGACGGCGTGTTCTCTATGGACGGCGTGATTGCCAACCTGAAGGGCGTGTGCGACCTGGCGGATAAATACGATGCGCTGGTGATGGTCGATGACTCGCACGCGGTCGGTTTTGTGGGTGAAAACGGCCGTGGCTCGCATGAATACTGTGACGTGATGGGCCGCGTGGACATCATCACCGGTACGCTGGGCAAAGCGCTTGGTGGCGCGTCTGGCGGTTATACCGCTGCGCGTAAAGAGGTGGTGGAGTGGCTGCGCCAGCGCTCCCGTCCGTACCTGTTCTCCAACTCCCTCGCGCCGGCCATTGTTGCCGCCTCCATCAAAGTGCTGGAGATGGTGGAATCCGGGGCTGAACTGCGCGACCGTCTGTGGTCCAACGCGCGCCTGTTCCGCGAAAAAATGAGTGCGGCAGGGTTTACCCTGGCCGGTGCTGACCACGCCATTATCCCGGTCATGCTGGGTGATGCCGTCGTGGCGCAGAACTTTGCCCGTGAGCTGCAAAAAGAAGGCATTTACGTGACCGGGTTCTTCTTCCCGGTCGTACCAAAAGGCCAGGCGCGTATCCGCACCCAGATGTCCGCGGCGCATTCGCCTGAACAAATTGAACGTGCGGTGGAAGCCTTTACCCGCATCGGTAAACAGCTGGGCGTAATTGCCTGAGGATGTGTGATGAAAGCGTTATCCAAACTGAAAGCGGAAGAAGGGATTTGGATGACCGACGTGCCGGAGCCGGAAGTCGGTCATAACGATCTGCTGATCAAAATTCGTAAAACCGCCATTTGCGGCACTGACGTTCATATCTACAACTGGGATCAGTGGTCGCAAAAAACCATTCCGGTACCCATGGTTGTCGGCCACGAATACGTTGGTGAAGTGGTTGGGATTGGTCAGGAAGTGAAAGGTTTTAACATTGGCGACCGCGTCTCCGGTGAAGGACACATCACCTGCGGCCACTGCCGTAACTGCCGCGGTGGGCGTACGCACCTGTGCCGTAATACTATTGGCGTGGGCGTGAACCGTCCGGGCTGCTTTGCCGAGTACCTGGTGATCCCGGCCTTTAACGCGTTCAAAATTCCGGACAACATTTCTGACGATCTGGCCTCCATCTTTGACCCGTTCGGCAACGCGGTACATACGGCGCTCTCTTTCGACCTGGTGGGTGAAGACGTGCTGGTCTCCGGCGCGGGCCCTATCGGGATTATGGCCGCAGCGGTGGCGAAGCACGTGGGTGCGCGTAATGTAGTGATTACCGACGTGAACGAATACCGTCTGTCGCTGGCCCGCAAGATGGGCGTCACCCGTGCGGTGGATGTCTCTAAAGAGAGCCTGGCCGATGTGATGGAAGAGCTGGGCATGACCGAAGGGTTTGATGTGGGTCTGGAGATGTCCGGCGCACCACCGGCGTTCCGTACTATGTTGGATACCATGAACCACGGCGGTCGTATTGCGATGCTGGGTATTCCGCCGTCGGATATGTCTATCGACTGGAATAAAGTTATCTTCAAAGGGCTGTTCATTAAAGGTATCTATGGCCGTGAAATGTTCGAAACCTGGTATAAGATGGCGGCATTAATTCAGTCTGGTCTGGATCTGTCTCCAATTATTACACATCGTTTCTCCGTTGATGATTTCCAGAAAGGCTTTGACGCGATGCGTTCGGGTCAGTCCGGGAAAGTTATTTTGAGCTGGGATTAAACCCGCCAGCTGGCACCCGTGTGAACGGGTGCCAGTGCTAATTTTGGTAGTTTGACTTTTCGTAATTTTCTTGTTAATTTTCAATAAAATACCAATCTTTCTTCTCCACGCGTTTATTAATAATTACGTCAGGAAGACACTGTCAGGCTTGTCAAAACATTATGTCCACGCACCTTTCGCTGAAGCTGGTTGATACAACTTCACGGGTTACCTCTTTTTTAAATCTGGCGATTTCTCTTTTAATACTTATGGCTGTAAATATTTTACATGCCCGCTATAATTTGGTAATTAACAGATCGTTTGTTTTTTTATTGATGTTGTTGATGCTCAAGTGCATAGACAATAAATTAATACGCAATGTACTGGCGATTGTACTTCTCATTCCAGTTGCGGCAGATATTTCTCTCCAGCTATACGCATGGAGAAATTTCGATTCTGCGTTTAGTTATGGGTTTGCAATGAGCATAATCCACTCCACACCGGATGAAGCAAGTTCAATGCTCAGTGTGTACTGGCGTGAATGCATTATTTTTATCACACTCTCTACTTTTTTTATTTATACCGCAAATACGGGTGCATGGCCCGTTGCACCGCGATTTCGTCGCTGGCCTGCCATTGTGCTTGGTGTGACGTTGTTGGCTTTCTATGGTCAGGCACTACAACACCAGCTCAGGAAAAGCAGCGTCGAAAGTCTGGCGCAGCGCGTGGTTCAGGCGACACCAGTCAGTACGGCAAAAGTTTTCATGCAGGCTATTGAAGATAACTCGGTCATTGCCAATATCGGTAACAACATTCCTGATTACAAGCTCACGCTTTCGGATACCGGTATTGAGAACTACGTGCTGGTTATCGGTGAGTCTGAGCGAGCGGCGAATATGGGCATCTACGGTTATCAACGAGATACAACACCAGAGCTGGAAAAGCAGAAATCGCAGCTCTTGCTGTTCCGTAATGCTGTTGCGCCAGCACCGGTTACGATTATGGCCGTTCCGTTGGCCATGACCGCTGATAAAGTGAATATTCGCGATCCGAAAAAATATGGTGATAATGTTATTAATATTGCCAATAAAGCAGGCTATGAAACTTATTGGTTTAGTCATCAGGGTAAAGGCGGGGCGCATAACAACGTCATCACCGGGATTGCGATGAATACGAAAAAGCATGAATGGCTCGAAGGCGGTTACGATGAAGATCTTCTACCTCTGCTGCAGAATGCATTAAAAACCCCGGGTAAAAAAGTGATCGTCTTGCATTTATACGGCAGCCATGAACCATCCTGTACGCGCTTTCCGGCAAACCAGGCGGTGTTACATGGTAGTAATGAGGCGGATGACTGTTATGACAACTCGGTACGGTATACAGACACATTGATGGGCAAGATGTTTAGCATGCTGGCCAACTCGCGTTCTTCGGTTATGTATTTTTCCGATCATGGTTTGATTCGTGATCCGCAACGCGCTGTCGTTTACTCTCACGGTAATGTGAACCCTCCACGAGAGGCTCTGCACATCCCTGTGTTTATCTGGTATGGGCAACAGGTTGATAAAGCCAGGCAATACACAGGAGACTATTACACCGTCTGGTCTGCTGATGATGTTAATACGCTTGCTGAATTGTGGTTGGGGATCCATCGTCAGGGTCAACCTGTCCAGTCGGTAAACTCATGGCTTGCCGGTTACGATAAGAATGTCTCAGTACTGGATACCACAGGTAAGACCTATTACTGGAGTAATATACGTTAGCCCGAACGAGTGATATCTACTGCACATCAAGGTGACGTAAAATAATAAAAGGGGCCTGAGGCCCCTTTTATTATTAGATCGCAGAACTATCGTTACTAAGTTTATTCAATACTTTTGATGAGATATCATCAATGTTTATTTTATTGTGGCGCTTGTCAAATATCAGTTGTTCTGAATTCTTGCCAACTGGGGAGAAAATAGTATTGCCTTCAAACTTTTTATTATGATCCAGCAGCATTGAAAAATAGATGGCAATAATTTTTTTATCAAACGCACAGGCGATATGAACTATGGCCGTATCAACAGAGACCACTAAATCGGCTTTTTTTATGAGTGTGATAGCATCCCAAAGCGATTTAAATCGACAGACAGTAATTTTCTCATCATCGAAGGCAAGGTCTGCTAGTTTTTTACCTTCACCAATGATGAAAACTTGTGTATCCGGGTGCTGCACAATATCAATCGCCAGTTTTTCCAGTTGAGGCAGAGAAAGACTGCGTTCGGCTACGCTCGCGAAGGGATTAAGCACAACGATCTTTTTACCAGCATGAGGTTGTAGAAAATCATCAATAAAAACTTCGTGCTCGGGTAAAACAGGTAAGGAGTAGCTAAGAGATGCGGGCTTAATACTTAAAGCGTTAAGTATTTTTTTTTGGGGATGTGTAATATGAAACTCAGGACTCACCGGTAACATTAAGTTATAGGGTTTATCCAGCCAGCCACCAAATCCAATCGCATATTTATAATGAATTTTTGCCAGAAGTTGTGTGTTAAATAATTCCTTTCTCTTCATCCATGAATAATGACTAATCACCAGATCTGTCTCGATATCTTTCATTTTTTTGATATTGTTGATATCGACAACATAAACTTCATCAATGTCAGTCATCTTCTCGAAGAGATCGCGATTTCGTTCTTCAACAATGACCTGAAGTTGATAGCCTGCATCTTTCAGATTACGCCAGGTTCCTGTATGGCATACCGCATCGCCAATTCCAAGATCAACAAAAGGGAAAAGAATTTTTTTAACGCTGGAGACGTCAATTTTTTCTTGTCGCTTATCCTGTAATTGTCGCGATAAAGAAAGCAACTGTAGCCGTCTTTTTAATTCTTTAGTTTTATAGTTTCGCTGCCTGTTAATTTCCTTTAAATAACCAATTATTTTCTTCATAACCACGCTAAACCAAATTAAGCATTTTACTGGGGGTAGTATAATCTTAACGACAACGAAAAGGAATGTCTGAGGAAATAGAACAACGCGACAAAGATTTTACTGTTACTTAACAATAAGTTAATGCATTTTTTCACTCTGTGAGTTCCGTCATTTTTTCTGGGATGACTATCATGTTATAGAGTTTTTTATTGACCAAAGTGAGCCTTGCCAGCTTTTCCATAAAAAATAAGATACAGATTCGGAAGTGACAACAGTGATAGCTGGCACTATCTTGTCAGGAATGACTTGACTGAGTTCAGGAGACCACATGTTTAAACTAACCGTATGTCTTTTGACATACAACTCTGCCCGCTTGTTACATAAGGTGTTAACGCCGTTAATGAGTATTGCAGATGAGTTTATTGTTGTTGATTCTGGTAGTTCAGATGAGACATTAGTTATCCTTCAGGAATATGCCATTACACCAATATTTCATCCGTATGCAATGCACGGTGAGCAGATGAATATTGCCATTTCCCGGTCATCTAACGACTGGGTGTTATGTATGGATAGTGACGAAATACTCGATGAAGACACTATACATTATATCCTGGCGTTAAAGTCTGGAGAGGAGCCGCCCGCTGATTGCGGATGGAGCCTGTCACGCTACTGGTATGTCTTAGGCGAGCGCACACGAACCATCTATCCGATTTCTTCTCCAGATTTCCCATTGAGATTGTTCAACCGCCAGCATGTCAGATTTAACAATCGACCAGTGGATGATAAGGCGATAGGTGCGGCGCGGGTGACACGTATACCTGGCCATGTCCGACACGACACATTTTATTCCCTGCATGAAGTGTTTAATAAGCTGAATGTCTATACCACCCGAGTCGTAAAATATCAGACGCTCAGGCCGTCAATCGCACGTGGTGTGGTGAGTGCTATTGGGGCTTTCTTTAAATGGTACTTGTTTAGCGGGGCATGGCGGCAGGGGAAAGTTGGGGTGGTTACAGGGCTTTATGCCACCTTGTACAGTTTTTTAAAATATTTCAAAGCCTGGTATCAGTATCAGGATGAACGTGAGTCCGCTGCACGGGAGCACACGGACTCTCACCTTATAAAATAGTTACGCTTTCTTACCCCAGCCCTGCCACTGATGTTGAAAATATTGCACCAGCGTACTCTGGCTCATGCTTTCACCAATCACAGAGAAGAACCGGGTCGCATAAACCGGTTCAGGGGCATGTTTCGGCACACAGCGTTTTACGCCGCGGAACGGGTTACGCGGCGTTGATGACCCTGGTTTACCCTGGTTCGGCGTCGACGTATCAACCTGTGGTTCGTTCAGGAGATCGCTCGGGCGGACCAGCGTGATATCCGAAGGCAAGGTCGGTAGCATTTGCTGCAGGACGCGAACGGTCGACGGATGCGGGTGGCCGATGGCAATCGCGGAGCCATTGCGGCGGGCCAGCTGCACAGCGCGATTAAACTGCACGCGAATGTCTGCTTCGTTCTGCGTATCGTCAAGGAACACCTTGCGCTTAATCACCTTCACCCCCGTTCCCTGCGCGGCACGCATCGCCTGACTGTTGCCGATGGTCATGCTGTCGAGGAAGTAGAGGTTGTAACGCTCCAGCGCCTGCATCACTTTGAGCATCCCGTACAGGCTGGATGTCATCGCGCTGCCCATATGGTTGTTTAACCCCACGGCATACGGAACTTTGTTGTAAGCGTCGCGGATAATGCGATCGATCTCATCGCTGCTCATCTCAGGGCGCAGAGTATCTTTTTCCAGCGGTTGTTTGCTGATGGGGGCCATCGGCAGATGGATCAAAACCTGGTGGCCGCTGTTGTGGGCCTTGGTCGCCATCTCACGCGCATGTGGCGCATTCGGGAGGACGGCGACAGAAATGGCTGCCGGCATCGCCAGCACCTGATTTTCATAGTGCGGACGATAACCGAAGTCATCAATCACAATGGCGAGTTTACCGGCGTATACCGGTGCGACCAGCGCCAGTGCGCTGGCGACGGAGAGAACAATTCGACGAAATTGAAGCAAAACTTATCTTCCCAACCACGGCTGTGGATTGACCGCCTGACCCTGGCGACGAATTTCGAAATAGAGTGACGGGCGGCCCTGACCGCCACTGCTGCCCACAAGGGCGATGGGTTGACCCGCGCGCACCTGAGTGCCAACGCTGACCAGTGCGCTCTGGTTGTAACCGTAGAGGCTCATGTCGCCTTTACCGTGCTCAACCACCACCACAAGCCCGTAACCCTGCAGCCAGTCGGCCAGGATCACGCGGCCATCGGCGATGGCTTTCACTTCGCTACCTTCAGACGCACCGATAACTATCCCTTTCCAACGTAGTTCACCCTGCAGCTGTTCGCCATAACGATGCAGAATTGTACCGCGAACGGGCCAGTAAGCCTGACCGCGAGGGGAGCCCAGGCCACCGGTTCGTGACATCAATGAGCGTTCGCTTTCGCTTGGTTTATAGGTTGTGCCTTTACGGGAGGCTTCCTGCTGCTTATCGCGAACGGCCTGCGCCTCGCGAGCCTCTTTTTCGGCGCGGGCTTTTGCCGCGGCTTCCGCTCGGGCGATGCTATTACGCAGCTTCGATTCGTTGGCGCGCATTTCGCTCAACTGGCTCTGACCAGCCTGAATGGAGGATTCAAGCCCGGAAAGGGTTTTCTTACGTTCGTTGCGAGCCTGCTCGAGCTTTGCCTGCTGGGCCTGCTGTTCGTAGAGCAGCGTCTGCTGCTGGCTCTGCTTCTCTTCCAGCTCGGCTTTTTGCGTGGTGACCTCTTCGCGCGTCTGTTTTAGCTGCGCGATAGTCTCCTGACGCGCCTGGTTCAGATAGCCGAAATAGGCCTGCAGGCGCTGACCGCGCTGGCTCTCTTCACCGCTGAGGATCAGCTGAAGGCCGGTGTGTTCACCCTGGCGGAATGCGGCATCAAGCTGTGCCGCAAGATTACGTTCCTGCGCATCGCGCTGACGTTCCAGTTTGGCAATCGACGCGTTCATCTCGTCGATCTGTTTATTCAACTGGGAGAGGGTGTTTTGTGTTTCGCGGAGCTTACGTGCGGCGGCGGAGATCGCCTCTTCCTGCTGCTTAAGCTGAGCAAGCAGCGACGCGCGTTGCTGTTGCTGCTGACGTACCGCACGCTCTTTGGCGGCGATATCGGCCTGAATGGATTTCAGCTGAGCGCGATCGTCCGCGTGGGCGGATGCGGCGCACAGCAATACGCCAGCGCTGAGTGCGCTGGCGTAAAACAGAGGTCTGACTGATAACCTAAGCGGTTTCACGACCCATGTGATTGAAAAAATCGCCTTTCCCCTCATGGGGAGCGATTATTCCACGATGAACAGCGGCTTACCAGTCATCTCTTCAGGGATCGGCATACCCATCAGCGACAGCATGGTTGGCGCGATGTCAGAAAGCTTGCCGCCTTCCACTGCTTTCAGTGCTTTATCACCTACATAAATCAGCGGAACCGGCAGGTTGGTGTGGGCGGTATGCGCCTGTCCGGTTGCCGGGTCGCGCATCTGCTCTGCGTTACCGTGGTCAGCGGTAATCAGCAGCTGGCCGCCAACGGATTCAACCGCTTTGGCAACCTGCTCAACGCAGTGATCCAGCGCTTCAACCGCTTTAATAGCCGCTTCCATCACCCCGGTATGACCCACCATGTCACCGTTCGGATAGTTACAGATGATGGTGTCGTATTTACCGCTAACGATCGCCGCAACCAGTTTTTCGGTCAATTCCGCAGAGCTCATCTCTGGCTGCAGGTCATAGGTAGCGACTTTTGGTGAATTAATCAGAATGCGATCTTCGCCTTTGAACGGCTCTTCTACACCGCCGTTAAAGAAGAAGGTGACGTGGGCATATTTCTCGGTTTCGGAGATACGCAACTGCGTCTTATCGTTTTTCGCCATCCACTCACCGAAGGTATTGGCCAGTGAAGCTGGTGGGTAAGCGCATGGGGCGTCGATGTCAGCGGCGTATTCGGTCAACTGGATGAAGTTGATGTTCACCGCTTTCTTACGGGCGAAACCGTCGAAATCGCTGTTAACGAATGCGCGGGTGATTTCACGCGCACGGTCAGCACGGAAGTTCATGAAGATCAGCGCGTCGCCATCTTCCATGGCGGCATCAGCCTGGCCTTCTGCGCGAATGACGGTCGCTTTCACGAATTCGTCGTTTTCATCGCGCGCGTACGCGGCTTCAAGGCCCTCAACGGCAGTCGCAAACTGGAACTCGCCTTTTGCCAGCGTCATCAGGTCATAGGCCTGTTCCACACGATCCCAGCGATTATCGCGATCCATGGCGTAGTAGCGGCCAATAATAGATGCCACGCGGCCTTTGCCCAGTGCGGCAAATTTCTCTTCGAAGGCTTCCAGCGAACCTTTAGCGCTACGCGGTGGCGTATCGCGGCCATCCAGGAACGCGTGCAGGTAGATTTTTTCCGCACCGCGCTCAGCGGCCAGTTCAACCATCGCCATAATATGATCTTCATGGCTATGAACGCCGCCGGCAGACAGCAGACCCATGATATGCACGGCTTTGCCTGCGGCAACGGCTTTATCCACCGCACCACACAGCACAGGGTTGGCGAAGAAGGTGCGTTCTTTGATTTCAACATCCAGACGCGTCAGATCCTGATAGACAATGCGCCCGGCGCCCAGGTTGACGTGACCGACTTCAGAGTTACCCATCTGACGGTCCGGCAGACCCACTTCCAGGCCGGATGCGTCAATCAGAGTGTGGGGACGTTTCGCCCACAGCGCATCCATGACCGGGGTTTTAGCGTTGAAAATGGCGTTATCCTGTTGATCTTCACGGTAGCCATAGCCATCCAGAATCACCAGTACCATAGGTTTTTTAGAAACCGACATTGCGACAACCTCATGCTCAAGAGTCAAAAATTTGCGTAATTTTACTACAGCTGAATCGTTCAAATAGCCGCAGAAGATCAAAGAAAGGGCAGGGGCAAGATGCTTCTCCGACCATTTTGAGGCATTTTTTTAGGTGGCATGCCGCAGAAAATGGATTAGCTTAGGGTCGCTGGCTGTATTTGCCACAACGCACAGGTATACTCCTGTCCTGGTTTTTTTAATCACTAAGTCGGGAGTAGTTACCCTCCATGCAAGAAATTATGCAATTCGTTAGCCGCCATCCGGTTCTGAGCATCGCGTGGATTGGCCTGCTGGCCGCTGTGCTGTTCACCACATTTAAGGGCCTGACGTCTAAGATTAAGGTTATCACCCGTGGTGAAGCGACGCGTCTGATTAACAAAGAAGATGCCGTCGTGGTCGATCTGCGTCAGCGTGACGATTTCCGCAAAGGGCACATTGCAGGCGCTATCAACCTGCTGCCAGCTGAAATCAAAGCCAACAACGTGGGCGAGCTTGAGAAGCATAAAGCCCAGCCGATTATCGTTGTTGACGGTACCGGCATGCAGGCGCAGGAATCTGCTAGCCTGCTTCATAAAGCAGGCTTCGAAAACGTCTCTGTACTGAAAGAAGGCATTTCCGGCTGGAGCGGAGAAAACCTTCCTTTGGTGCGCGGTAAATAAGGAGTTCAGTGATGGCCAATATCGAGATCTACACCAAAGCGACCTGCCCGTTCTGTCACCGTGCGAAAGCGCTGCTGAACAGCAAAGGCGTAACGTTCCAGGAACTGCCGATCGATGGTGACGCGATAAAACGCGAAGAGATGATTCAACGTAGTGGTCGCACGACGGTTCCGCAGATTTTTATTGATGCGCAGCACATTGGCGGCTGTGATGACTTGTATGCGCTCGACGCCCGTGGTGGACTCGATCCCCTGCTGAGCTAAGAGACTTTAGGACAATTTAAAAAGGGTTTTTCCATGTCAGAACAAAACAACACCGAAATGACTTTCCAGATCCAGCGTATCTACACCAAGGATGTCTCTTTCGAAGCGCCAAATGCGCCACATGTTTTCCAGAAAGATTGGCAGCCAGAGGTTAAACTTGATCTGGATACCGCATCAACCCAGCTGGCTGATGACGTGTATGAAGTCGTACTGCGTGTGACCGTGACCGCCTCTCTGGGCGAAGAAACTGCATTCCTGTGTGAAGTTCAGCAGGGCGGTATCTTCTCCATCGGCGGTATTGAAGGCAACCAGATGGCGCATTGCCTGGGTGCATACTGCCCGAACATCCTGTTCCCGTATGCGCGTGAATGCATCACCAGCCTGGTTTCTCGCGGTACATTCCCGCAACTGAACCTTGCGCCAGTTAACTTTGATGCGCTGTTCATGAACTATCTGCAGCAGCAGGCTGGCGAAGGTGCTGAACAACATCAGGATGCCTGATGAGCACTGTTAATGCGTCAATGACTGTGATCGGTGCCGGCTCTTACGGCACCGCTCTTGCCATCACGCTGGCAAGAAATGGTCACGAGGTGGTCCTGTGGGGCCACGACCCAAAACATATCGCAACGCTGCAGCACGACCGCTGCAACGTGGCGTTCCTTCCTGACGTTCCGTTCCCTGACTCCCTGCACCTGGAAAGCGACCTTGCGACCGCGCTGGCAGCCAGCCGCAATATTTTGATTGTGGTGCCGAGCCATGTGTTTGGCGACGTGCTACAGCAGATCAAGCCGCTGATGCGCCCGGATGCACGCATTGTGTGGGCAACGAAGGGGCTGGAAGCCGAAACCGGTCGTCTGTTGCAGGACGTTGCCCGCGAAGTGCTGGGTACCGAGATCCCGCTGGCGGTTATCTCCGGCCCAACGTTTGCCAAAGAGCTGGCCGCAGGCCTGCCAACGGCAATCTCGCTGGCCTCCACGGATCCTGTCTTTGCGGACGATCTTCAGCACCTGCTGCACTGCGGCAAGAGTTTCCGCGTGTACATCAACCCCGATTTTATCGGCGTGCAGCTGGGCGGTGCGGTGAAGAACGTCATCGCCATTGGCGCCGGGATGTCCGACGGCATTGGCTTTGGTGCCAATGCACGTACTGCGCTGATTACCCGTGGGTTAACCGAGATGTCCCGTCTCGGGGCGGCTCTGGGTGCCGATCCGGCCACCTTTATGGGGATGGCGGGTTTAGGCGATCTGGTGCTGACCTGTACCGACAACCAGTCGCGTAACCGCCGCTTTGGCATGATGCTCGGTCAGGGCATGGATGTAAAAGGCGCGCAGGAGAAGATTGGTCAGGTGGTTGAAGGCTACCGCAATACCAAAGAAGTCCGCGAATTGGCGCACCGTTTTGGTGTCGAAATGCCAATAACCGAGGAAATTTATCAGGTATTATATTGCGGAAAAAATGCGCGCGAGGCAGCATTGACCTTATTAGGTCGTGCGCGCAAGGACGAGCGCAGCAGTAACTAGTCGGAACCATTGTCACCTGAATGACCCAGCCAGCGCAGAACTGGCTGGTCATTATACTATCGTCTGGAGTAAGCAATGCCGTGTGAAGAACTGGATATCGTCTGGAATAATATTAAAGCCGAAGCCCGGGCGTTGGCCGACTGTGAGCCGATGCTGGCCAGTTTCTACCATGCAACGTTACTCAAGCACGAAAACCTCGGTAGTGCCCTGAGCTATATGCTCGCCAACAAGCTGGCGTCTTCAATCATGCCCGCCATCGCCATTCGTGAAGTGGTGGAAGAGGCCTACGCCGCAGACCCGGAAATGATCGCCTCTGCCGCCTGTGATATTCAGGCCGTGCGCACGCGTGATCCAGCGGTCGATAAATATTCTACGCCGCTGCTGTACCTTAAGGGTTTCCATGCCTTACAGGCGTACCGCATCGGCCACTGGTTATGGAAGGAAGGCCGCCGCGCGCTGGCAATTTTCCTGCAAAACCAGGTTTCTGTGACCTTCCAGGTTGATATTCACCCGGCGGCCAAAATTGGTCGGGGGATCATGCTCGACCATGCCACCGGGATTGTTGTGGGTGAGACGGCGGTCATTGAAGATGACGTGTCGATCCTGCAGTCGGTTACCCTGGGCGGTACCGGCAAAACCAGCGGCGATCGCCATCCGAAAATTCGTGAAGGGGTGATGATTGGCGCGGGTGCCAAAATCCTCGGCAATATCGAAGTGGGCCGCGGCGCGAAAATCGGCGCGGGCTCTGTGGTGCTGCAGCCCGTGCCGCCGCACACCACCGCCGCTGGCGTACCGGCGCGCATCGTCGGTAAGCCAGACAGTGATAAACCATCGATGGACATGGATCAGCACTTCAACGGCATTCACCATACGTTTGAGTATGGTGACGGCATTTAACTTCTGAGAATGGCGCCCGGATACCCCAGCTGGCGCCAGGCTTCATACACCACCACGGACACGGCGTTCGACAGGTTCATGCTACGGCTGTCCGGCATCATCGGAATACGGATTTTCTGCTCAGCGGGCAGGGCGTCCAGAATCGTGGCCGGCAGGCCGCGGGTTTCCGGGCCAAACATCAGATAGTCGCCTGCCTGGTAGCTCACGGCGCTGTGCGCGGGCGTGCCTTTGGTCGTCAGGGCAAACATGCGCTCTGGCTTTTCGCTTTCCAGAAACGCGGCGTAATCATGATGGCGAACCACTGCGGTAAATTCATGATAATCCAGCCCCGCACGACGCAGGCGTTTATCATCCCACGTAAAACCCATCGGCTCGATAATATGCAGGCGAAACCCGGTGTTGGCGCACAGGCGGATAATGTTGCCGGTATTAGGCGGAATTTCTGGTTCGAATAAAACGATGTTAAGCATGCTGCCCCCTTAATTGCGGGGGCAGCATAGCAGAAATGACGGGCACTACGCGACGCCGGGTTCCTGTGGGCGACAGCGCAGCATTTTGTAGACGGTGGCACCCGCGGCCACCAGCGCAGGCAGGCTGAGGATCATCAAAATACTGTCTGCCTGCCACTGCATGGAGAGAAGCTGCGCGCTGGTCATGGTACCCGCCACGCCACCAAAACGGCCAATTCCCTGCATCCACGCGATACCCGTCGCGCGGCATTCGGTTGGGTAGAAGGTGGCGGCCAGGGTTTGCATCCCTGATTGCGCGCCGTTCATGGCGATCCCCATCAGGAAAATCAATCCGCCAAACAGGGCGATGTGATTATGCTCCATGCCGAGCAGCAGGATGAGCGCCATGGTCAGCATAAACCCACCTGCCACCACCCTGTGCGCCTCCCAGCGGTCCATCATCCACCCGGCGAGAAGAATGCCTGCGGTACCGCCGAAGGTGAACAGCGAGGTGAGCCAGGCAGATTCCGCCAGCGGATAACCCATCCCCAGCATCAGCGTCGGCATCCAGCTCAGCAGGACGTAATAAATCACCAGCCCCATAAAGTAGGTCACCCACAGCATCAGGGTGCCGGGCAGCCAGGGCATAGAAAACAGCTGTGCCACGCTCCCTTTCTTAGACGCGACCCGCTCCTCCGCCAGGAAAAAGCCGGTCACGCCATCCAGCGTGCCGCGGGCGAAGCGGCTGGCGATACGGCGGATCTGCATCACGTCTCTTCCACGCTGAACCAGAAACTTCACCGACTCCGGAAAAAATAGCGCCAGCAGCAGCGTCAGGATCAGCGGGGCAATTGCGCCGGTCAGCAGTACGCTTCGCCAGCCGTGGTGAGGAATCAGCCAGGAGGAGATTGCCCCACCCCCCGCCGCGCCCAGAGGAAAACCGCAGTACATGGTATTGATCGCCATGGCGCGACAGCGCTTAGGGGCAAACTCTGAGATCAGCGTGATGGCGTTAGGCATTGCCGCACCCAAACCCAGGCCGGTGAGAAATCGCCACAGCGTCAGGGTGTTCAGGGTTTGCGCCCAGGCGGCGCCCAGGCTTGCAAGACCAAAGAATAAACACGAAAAGACCAGCACGCGCTTGCGGCCCATCCGGTCCGATACCGGACCTGCGATCAGCGCACCCAGCGACAGTCCCAACAGCGCGGCACTCAGTACCGGCCCCAGATCCTGTTTGTGGATCCCCCATTCTGCCGAGAGTGTCGGGGCAATGTAGCCCATTGCCGCTGTATCGAAACCATCGATTGCCAGCACCAGAAAGCCCAGCACAATGAGTAGCCAGTGAAACCATGAAAAGGAACTGTCGTCGATTACCTGCTGAATATCCACCTTACCTGAATAGGCCATACGCTCCTCTCTGATGTGATGTTGTTTTTGTGTTCTTGTATTTGCTTGTCTATACAATTGCGTGTGGCAGGGGATGTCAAATATTCTTATCTAATATGTTATCTAGATGTTATTTGCGACACAAAAACGCGCCCGATGGAGGAGATCGGACGCGTGAGTAAGGTAGGTTAAGGGGAGGGGGTCAGGCCGCATCTCCGTGGGTAAGCGGTGCCAGTGCCGCAGGGATCTTGCTCAGCTCCTGCACCAGAGAATCCTTGCTGATCTCGCCGATTGTTTTCGCCCCGGTGAGAGTCATTGCAACCTTCATCTCTTTCTCAATCAGGTTGAGCAGGTTTGCTACCCCTGCCTGGCCGCTGGTGGCCAGCGCGTAAAGATAAGCGCGTCCCAGCAGTACGCTGTCGGCACCCAGCGCAATCATACGCACCACGTCCAGCCCGTTACGAATACCGCTGTCGGCGAGGATAGCGATGTCGCCTTTAACCGCATCGGCAATCGCCGGAAGGGCGCGTGCGGATGAGAGGACGCCATCGAGCTGACGTCCGCCGTGGTTCGAGACCACTATCCCGTCTGCGCCAAAACGCACCGCGTCGCGGGCGTCGTCCGGGTCGAGGATCCCTTTGATCACCATTGGGCCGTCCCAAAATTCGCGGATCCACTCCAGGTCTTTCCAGGAGATGGACGGATCGAAATTGTTCGCCAGCCAGCCGATATAATCTTCCAGCCCGGTAGGCTTACCGAGATAAGCCGAGATGTTCCCCAGATCGTGTGGACGACCATTCAGGCCCACGTCCCACGCCCACTGCGGATGTGTTACCGCCTGCCAGTAACGACGCAGGGCAGCGTTCGGGCCGCTCATGCCGGAGTGGGCATCACGGTAGCGCGCGCCGGGGGTGGGCATATCAACGGTAAAGACCAGCGTGGAACAGCCCGCCGCTTTGGCGCGCTCCAGCGCGTTACGCATAAAGCCGCGATCGCGCAGGACGTACAGCTGGAACCACATTGGGCGCTTGATGGTCGGGGCGACCTCTTCAATCGGGCAGACAGACACGGTGGAGAGGGTAAACGGGATGCCTTTGGCATCCGCCGCGGCTGCGGCCTGCACTTCACCGCGACGGGCGTACATGCCACACAGCCCGACCGGGGCAAGCGCTACCGGCATGGAGAGCGTTTCGTTAAACAGTTTCGTCTCAAGGCTCAGATCCGACATATTCTTCAGCACGCGCTGACGCAGAGCCACCTCCGACAGATCTTCCACGTTACGGCGCAGGGTATATTCGGCATAGGCCCCGCCGTCGATATAGTGGAACAGGAACGGCGGCAAAATACGCTGCGCCGCGGCGCGGTAGTCACTGGCTGCTGAAATAATCATGCTTTGTTCTCCCTGGATATATCACTGTCGCCAGGCAGACGGGTAATACGCGCCTGTCGGGCCTGATCTTCATCAAATCGTTTAATGGTGGTGTGGACGAAGCCCAGATGCGCCATCATCGCCTTGCGTGCGGCCTCGGCATCACCGGCCAGAATGGCGTTGAGCACCGCCTCGTGCTGTTCGGTCAGTTGAGCAAAGACCGGCGGGACCAGATACATGCGCTGGCGGCTCTGCTTCACGGAGGATTGCAGCAGGTCGAAAAAACCGCGCATGGTCTGGAGCAGCACCACGTTGTGTGATGCCTCGGCAATCGCCAGGTGAAAGCGGACATCCGCCTGCGAAGCGATATCCGGGTCGCTGCTTTGCGTGGCGTCGAAGCAGGCCCTGAGCTTCTCTTTGTCGGCCTCGGTTGCTCGCATGGCCGCATGCCAGGCGGTACTGGTTTCGATGGCGTGACGGGCTTCGAGGATGTCGAAGCTGTAGTCCGGGTCATTCTCCATCAGGGTTTTGAGCGGCTGGACGATGTTTTGCTCGGACCAGTCGTCATGTTGCCAGCGCACAAAGGTGCCGCCGCCGCGACGGCTTACCAGTACTCCTTCGCTGACCAGCGTCGCCAGCGCTTCACGCAGGGAATTGCGCGACACGCCAAGCTGAGCGGCGAGTTGACGTTCAGCGGGCAATTTCATGCCTGCTTCCAGCTGTTGTTCTTCAATCAGCGCCCGCACGCGAGAGGCAATCTCGTCGGACAGGCGTCTGGGCATGACTATCATGGGATCATCCAGGTTAAGACATAGGCCTGCAGGGTGGTGATCACCCCGACCATGCAGGTGAATATCAGGCTGTGTTTCACGGTAAAACGGAACAGGTCGGACTCTTTACCCACCAGCCCTACCGCCGCACAGGCAATGGCGATGGACTGCGGAGAGATCATCTTCCCGGTCACGCCGCCGGTAGTATTCGCGGCCACCAGCAGCACGTCAGAGACGCCAATCTGCTGAGCCGCCGTCGCCTGCAGGGCGGCGAACAGGGCGTTAGACGAGGTATCTGAACCGGTCAGGAACACCCCCAGCCAGCCGAGGAACGGCGAGAAGAAGGTGAAGGCGTGGCCGGTATGGGCCAGCGCCAGTGCCAGCGTTGATGACAGGCCGGAGTAGTTCGAGATAAACGCGAACGCCAGCACCATGCCGATGGAGTAGATCGGCAGCATCAATTCTTTAATGGTCGCCGCAAAGGTCTGTACCGCGGCGGCCGGTTTCATGCGCAGCCACACCACAGAAAGGAGTGCGGCAAACAGGATGGCCGTGCCGGTGGCGGAGAACCAGTCAAACTTAAATACCGCCGCGTACGGCGTGGCGTCGTGCACCACTGGCGGCATACGGGCGACCATCTTGTCGAGGAACGGCACGGAGATGTTAATCACCATGTCGTACAGCGCACCGCCCGGGGCGAACAGGGCCTTAAACGGCGGGATGCTCCACAGCGTTACGGTGGCGGTCAGGAACAGGAATGGTGACCAGGCGCGAACGATCTGCCCGGCGGTATAGCCCGTGCGGGCGAGCGTCTGATCCACGTGCGACGCGCCCATATCGGCAAAGCGGAAGATGCGCACAGGCTGCCAGCGTTTCAGGAACAGCGTCAGACAGACCAGCGAGACCAGCGAAGAGATAATGTCCGGCAGCTCCGGGCCAAGGAAGTTCGAGCTGAGATACTGGGCAATCGCGAACGAACCGCCCGCCACCATCACCGCAGGCCAGGTCTCCTTCACGCCGCGCCAGCCGTCCATAATCGCCATGATCCAGAACAGCACGATAATGGTCAGGAACGGCAGCTGGCGGCCAACCATCTGACCAATTTCGAAGCTGTCCAGGCCAGTCACCTGGCCTGCGACCAGAATCGGAATACCCATCGCACCAAACGCCACCGGCGCGGTGTTGACGATCAGGCAAAGACCGGCGGCATAGAGCGGGTTAAAGCCCAGCCCCACCAGCAGCGCGGCGGTGATTGCCACCGGCGCACCAAACCCTGCCGCCCCTTCCAGAAACGCCCCGAAGGAGAAGCCGACAATCAGCATCTGCAGGCGCTGGTCCGGCGTGATGGAGAGAATCGACGAGCGAATGATGTCGAACTGCCCGGTTTTGACTGAGATTTTATAGACAAAGACTGCGGCGATGATGATCCACGCAATCGGCCACAGGCCGTAGAAGAAACCGTAAACAACGGATGCCAGCGCGCGATCGATCGGCATTTTGTAGAAGAACAGCGCCACCAGCAGCGCGATGGCGACGGTGTACGTCGCGGCGAGGTAGCCCTTCAGCTTGAGCTTAATCAGCGCAAAGAAGAAGAACAGGATCGGCAGCGATGCGATCAGGCTGGACAGCCAGATATTCCCGGCCGGGTCGTAGTTTTGTTGCCAGAGGCTCATGCAGGTCTCCTGGGGACCAGACAGCCTATGCTGCGGGTGAGTCTCCGCTCATCTCTGCGTCACAGTTTGTGTAAAAGTGGTCCTGCCAATATTGTGTTGTAGGGGTAATGACAATGAATGGTTAATCAACTGTTGCTATTCAGCAATATATTTGTGACGTGAATCATTGAAACTGTGAACGAAGGATAGCTTTAAAACCCATTGGTAGGACCAAATCCATAATGTGCAGGGGTGAGCAGGAACCGGGTCAAAATCGTGTCATTCAGTCAGGCGCGGTGCGTAGCGAAGGGGATAAAGAGAAGCAAGTACCGCAATTATGTTAACTTTAGGAGGGATTTATGTTTTATTCTGGTTTGTGTTGGGTGTCTTGCGTGTTAAGGGTGTGATTTTTTACCTAAAAATAAAAATTTTTTTTAGGTAAAAATGCGGAATATCATGTTTAGCAAAAAATTACATTTAAGGTAAATTTCACATATAGGATTTAACAGCTTATTACAAACGATCATTTGCTGATCAATGATAAAATATCCTTTATAAGCGCACCTGGCCAGTATAAAAACGATGTTTTTCGGACGATGCTAATAATTTCTTCTAATAATATTCTTAAAAAAATTGATCAAACAATGATCAGTTGTGTAAGTAAAATAATTTAGCTTCGGTATTAGGAGGTAGTTAATAATTCTCAGGGCTATGGAAATGCGTTAAATATGTTATCTGGTTGTTAAATATGAAATGTGAAACAGGCCTGCTGAGCGCTTTTAAGTGCGTAGACGTTAAAGGACATTTGATTTACTATTTATTCAGATACAACATTACAGAAGATGCTGAATTAAATTTTAACCACAAACTAATCATTGTTATTTGCGGCCTGACGAGTTTTCCAAAACTGTAGGATATAGCGGAAGGGTTTGCAGAAAATATACGGATTGTCACGCTGGGATGGACCCTGATTTATTCTTTGAGGTCGCGTCACCAATTCTGTTAGTACCCTTTGGGTGACGGCTTTAAAATCCTTATAGAAATTATTGTACCTGGTACAACAAATCAATATCTGTTTAATTTACAGAGGGGAAAGTGTTCCTAATGAAAATCAAAAATGTGGCGCTGGCATTTGCCACGGCGGGGTTTCTGTTATCTTCTCAGGCGGTGCTGGCAAGCAGTAATTCAGGCGTTAATACTAGCCTGAATACAGACGCAGGTACACAGAGCACAGGCGGTACAATCAACTTCACCGGCAAGATTACCCTTATTTCCTGTAACATTACTACGGCATCAAAAACCAAAACGGTAGATCTTGGGGCGTGGGCGAAAAGCTACTTCGATGAACACGTTGAAACAACGCCGCGTGAGTTCAAAATCAACGTCGAAAAATGCCCGGAAACGGTTAAATCTGTGGCGGTGCTGTTTGACGGGAATAAAGATGCGGTTGATGACTCGCTGTTGCAGGTTACGCCAGGCACGGGTATGGCGACGGGCGTCGGGGTGAAGCTTTATAACAGCGATCGCAGCACGGTTATTAAGCCGGGTACGGTTTCAAAAACCACCGCACCAGATGCTCAAGGCAATGCAGAATTAACGTTCTTTGCCGCACTGGACAAAGATGGAACGGAAATCAAAGCGGGTGATGTCAACGCTGTGTCCAATTTCCTGATGGTTTATAACTGATTATTTTTAGCCACCTCCAGAGATAATAGAGATGAAACGTTTGTCGTATATTATGCTCACTGCATTAATGATTAGCTCTGCGTCAGTTTCCGCAGGCGTAGTAATGGGGGGAACACGGATCGTATACCCGCAAAACAGTAAGGAGGTGGCATTTTCTGTATCTAATATGGAAAGTGCAGTTCCCTATCTGATTCAGTCGTGGGTTGAGAATGACGCTGAAGGGAAAAACCGCGCCGCGCCATTTATCGTCACGCCGCCACTATTCAGGCTTGATCCGGATCAGACCAATACGCTTCGTATTCAATATACCGGCGCGCCGCTGCCCGCAGATCGTGAATCCGTATTTTGGCTCGATATTAAGGCCATTGCGCCAAAGCCAAAAGAGAGCAGCAACGAATTACAAATTAACGTTAAATCGAAATTTAAAATTTTCTACCGCCCTGAAAACCTGAAAGGCGATGCTGCAACCGCCTGGCAAAAGGTGAGGTTCTCAACGACGCAGAAAGGGCTTGAGGCCACCAACCCGACGCCGTACTACGTCTCTTTTTATCGCCTCAGCGTCTCGGGGCACAACATTGAGCAACCGGGCATGATCGGCCCAGGCGAAACCCGCGAATGGCCTGTGGCAACCTCCGGCAGCGTTACCTGGTCGGCTATTAATGATTTTGGCGCTATTACCGCGACCCGGTCGCAGCCTCTTTAAACCATGCCTTCTCGCCTGTTTCGTTATGCGCCACTTTCGGTGCTGCTGCTCAGCTTCAGCCGTACAGGATGGGCCGAGGATTATTTTGATCCCGCCGCGCTGGAGCTTTCTTCTGCCGAACAGAAAACGGCGGATCTGCACTATTTCTCCGAAAAGGGCGGGCAGATGCCCGGCACGTGGCTCGTAACGATTGAGGTTAACGGACGCGAGGAACGGCATCAGGAGATTACTTTCGTCAATGAGAAAGGCAGCCTGCAGCCCGTGTTTAGCGTGCCGCTGCTGGAGACGCTCGGGGTGAATGTGGGGGCGATCCCGGCGCTTTCCCGGTTGCAGGAGGGAGAGACCTTCACGCATATCGCCGATTTTATCCCGGCGGCGCGGACCTCCTATGATTTTAACCAGCAGCGCCTGTTTCTCAGCCTGCCGCAGGCGGCGATGACGCACCGCAGCCGTGGCTATGTGCCCCCCTCGCAGTGGGATGACGGTATTCCGGCGGCATTTGTTGATTACAGCCTCACGGGGGGGCAGGCTCATCATCAAAACGGCGACACGACGTCAAGCTACCTTAGCCTGCGTAACGGCGTAAACCTGGGACCGTGGCGGCTGCGTAATACGTCGGCCTGGAGCTACAGCAACGCGGGCGGCAATCGTTTTCAGTCACAAAGCAGCTGGCTGAGCAGGGATATTCGCAGCCTGAACAGCCAACTGCGGATCGGCGATGCCTGGACTGCCGGCGACCTGTTCGATAGCGTGGCGTTTCGCGGGGTTCAGCTCTCATCCAGCGAGAGTATGTTACCCGACAGCCAGCGCGGCTTCGCGCCGACAATTCGCGGCGTCGCGCACAGCTATGCCAGGGTTTCTGTTTCGCAAAATGGCTATGTGATTTATGAAACCTGGGTAGCAGCCGGGCCGTTTGTTATTAACGATCTGTTCCCCGGCGCGCAAAGCGGCGATTTGCAGGTGACCATCACGGAAAGCGACGGCTCGAAACGCGTATTTACCCAGCCTTATTCTGCGGTGCCGTTTATGCGGCGCCAGGGCAGCCTGAAATACAGCCTCAACGCCGGACGCTTTCACTCCGGCTCCAGCGATGCCCGGTCGCCGGACTTTGTTGAAGGCGCTTTTTTCTACGGCTTGTTCTCCAGTATGACGGTATACGGCGGCTTTCGTACCGCGAATAACTACCAGGCCGGCGCCATTGGCGTGGGCAGAGGGTTTGGCGCGTTCGGCTCGCTGGGCGTTGACGATACGCTGGCAAAAAGCCGTTTATCTGACGGCAAAAGCGTAATCGGGCAGGCGTGGCGCGTTCAGTATCAGAAGGATTTTAATACCACCGGCACCGCCTTCAATCTGGCGAGCTATCGTTATGCTTCGCGCAACTTTTATGAGTTTAGCGAGCTGAATCAGTCTGACAGCCAGCAGTTACGGCTCAATAACCGCCGTAGCCGCTCGCAAATAACCTTCTCACAGACGCTGGGGCAGTTCGGCAGTCTTAGCGTTTCGGCGTGGATGCAGGATTACTGGCACACCTCCGGGCAGGATAAAACCATACACCTTGGCTGGTACACCAGCTGGCGGGGCATTTCATGGGGAGCGGGGTATGACTATACCGACTCAGCGCGCGAGCAACATCCCGATCGCACCGTGTCGTTTAATATCAATATTCCGCTCGGTAACTGGCTACCGGACAGCTCGGTGAGTTACTTCATCAATAAAAATAACCGTGGGATGTCCACGCAGCAGGTGTCACTCAACGGCAGCGCGCTGGCGAACCGCAACCTCAACTATAGCGTTCAGCAGAGTAAAGCCAGTGAGGGACAAGCCGACAGCACCAGTCTGGCGCTGCAATACAACGGCGGCTACGGCAACGTAAGCCTCGGTTATGATCGCAGCCGAAACGGCGATAATGCCAGTCTCGGCCTCGCCGGGGGCGTTATCGCCACGCAGTATGGCGTCACGCTCAGCCAGCCGCTGGGCGATAGCGTCGCCCTGCTGCGCGTGCCTGGCGCGGCGAACGTTGAGCCGGAGGGCTACAGCGGCATCCATACCGACAGTCGCGGCTACGCGGTTATGCCCGCGCTTTCGGCCTATCGTAAGAATACTGTCAATCTTGATACGGCGACGCTTGGCGAAAACGTCGACGTTGAGCAGAGCGGTCTGACGCTCGTTCCCACCAGCGGCGCGGTGGTGCTTGCTAATTACGCAACGCACATTGGCTATCGCGTGCTGTTCTCCCTGCGATACCACGGCGAGCCATTGCCATTTGGCGCCCAGGCCGAGGTGGTGGAGCAAAAACGTCGTTCAGCCAACCGAAGCATGGTGGCTGACGGCGGTCAGGCTTACCTGAGCGGAGTACCAGAGCGCGGCACGCTGCGCGTAACCTGGTATGAAGACGGAGAGCCGCGTCAGTGCCAGACGCCGTTCAAACTGGGGGCGGTTCATATGGCTCCCGGCATCGCTACGCTGTCTCTTGAGTGCCACTAGAGGAATATTATGCGTCACTTTATTCAATGGGTTTTCTACCTCAGTCTACTTTCTCTTTTTGGCATGCTGAGTTTTCATGTGCACGCCCAGGCCTCGCCCTGCCACACCACGCGCAATCAGTGGGTTGTCCAGGTACCCTACGCCATTGGATATGCTCCTGGCACAGCGGACTGGACGCCGGTTTCCGCGCCGATACAGTCTACCGGGGCGGATTTTTACAGCTGCGATGGCGGAAATGACGCCTGGCGAAGTATCGGATTTGTCGAGATGGATAATCCCGTCGGCACCGTGGTGGGGGAAGACGGTGCGTCGCGGCACGTCTACAAAACCCAGATTGAAGGCATCGGCTACGCGCTCGGGTTCCGCGAGCAGCAGTACTGTGGTGCGGATGCTGTGCGGTATATTGACGGCACCAGCCCGGTGGACGGCAACGAGTCACGCCGTATCTGCGACGCCTCACAGAATCCTGCTTTTGCCAGCGCCTCAACCTATAAGATGCAGTTCTGGGTGGTGTTTTACAAAATACCGACGTCCAGCGCCATGCCTGATGATAACGCCAACTCCCAGGAGCAAAACGTCGGATCGCTGATATTACAGGCGGGAGAAAACAAAGCCAGCGCGACCAGCGTCGCGACACCGGTGCAGATCCGTCTCGCCAGCTTCACGGTCAGGCATACCAGCTGTTCCGTTGGTTCCCGCAGCATTCTGGTGCCGATGGGAACCGTAAGCCAGCGTGAATTTCACGGCACAGGCTCCCGCGCCGGTGGCGGACGCTTCAGCATTCCGGTGACCTGTGAAAATAACACGACGGTGAAGATGGGCTTTTTCGGCGATACCACGCCGGGCAACGATCGGGCGCTGGCGTTAACGAAGCAGCAGGACAGCGCCAGCGGCGTCGGGATCGAACTGCTTTATGGCGACAATACCGGCTCGGTTCAGGGGCAGGTGGTGCCGTGGAACACCCCGCAGGTGTCGGCGCTTGGGCAGGTGGGAGATAACCAGACGCAGACCTTCTGGTTTGATGCGCATTATATTCAGACAGAAGAGAACGTGACGGCGGGAAAAGCGGATGCGATGGCCACGTTTAACCTGATTTACAACTGAGTGTTCCCCTGCCGCTGCGGCAGGGGAGACCGATCAGAACGCCGTCTTACAAAAACCCGTCATCTCTTTCAGGCCCATCTCGCGGCCAAGCTCGGTCATCGGGTGGACCACCACCAGACCCCGTACGCTTTTCTTCAGCTTGCCCATATCGGCCTGCTCTTTTTTGGTAATGGCGCGGCGGTGCGGCATATTCATCAGCTTCTGCGCTTCTTTACTCAGCTTCTGGCTTTTCACTTCGCGCAGGCGCTCGATCTCCGCTTCCAGCTTCGCGGTCTCTTTCTCAAGCTCGGCGTACTTCTCGGCGGAGTCTACCAGCGAGAGACCGGCCATCTGATGGCGGATCAGATCCAGGCGGTCGCTCAGGCGTTTAATTTCGTTCTTTTCGACTTCTTTCATGACAAATAACTCTGAAAACGGGGAATTTAGAGGGAAGGATACACCAATGTGAGCAGGCTTACTTCTGAAACGCTTTTTTTAAGCTGATTCGGGAAATCAGCTCAGTCAGGGAAAGAACCATCGTGGAACGGACAACCTGTTGATAACGCAGCTTTTGCATGGCGTACAGTTCCGGGTCGCTGTTATCAAAATGGGGGGCATGGGGGAGCGCGGTAACGCAATGCAGCTCGCCGAAGGGGCCAAGGATCTCGTCATCGGTAAAGGTGTACTCATTACCGTCATGATTGAGCTCTTCGCGCAGCGCCATCAATAGCTCCGCATCTTCATACTCTTGCCGGTTCAGCACGCCAAGACCATAAATCAGCTTCAGACGCACGGATAAATCGCCCAGCGGTCCGTCGCCGTCCAGTAACGGTTCTACAGCATATTTTACCGCGTAGTCGTCTTTGCGAAACACCTGAAGTACCAGGATATTCACCGCCTCGGTTAACAACTCGACGGCGGTAATCAGGAAACTTCGTACGGTTTTGCCAGCATTCAGACGCTCAAGCACACGATTTTCAAAGGCCTGGGTTTGTTCCATTATTGCCTGCATATCTGACAATCTGTAATCAGGGCGCAGGATCACCTGCGCCTCACTGTGCATCATTTGGTTGCGTTATATGCGTTAACCGCCTCCGCAACCACGTCGCTGTTGGCGTCCAGACCGGAAATCTGCGCCAGCGCAGCCTGTGCGCCCTGGTCATCAATCAGCTGAGCCAGCTCCTGCGCCTGCGGATCCTGCTCGCTGCGGTAGTGCATCGCGGCGGCAATCCCTTTCACCAGGTTGGCGTGCGGCAGGCCGTATTCCAGCGTACCCAGCAGCGGCTTAATCAGGCGATCGCCCGCGCTCAGCTTACGCAATGGCTGGCGGCCCACGCGCTCAACGTCATCTTTCAGATACGGGTTTTCAAAACGACCGAGGATTTTCTGGATGTATGCTGCGTGTTTATCAGCATCAAAACCGTAGCGTTTGATCAGCACCGCGCCGCTCTCTTCCATTGCCCCTTTTACCACCGCGCGGATCTTCTCGTCGAGGATCGCATCACGAATAGTCTGATGACCGGCCAATTTTCCGAGGTACGCGGTTATAGCATGACCCGTGTTCAGCGTGAAGAGTTTACGTTCCACAAATGCCATCAGGTTATCCGTTAATTCCATACCTGGAATGGTCGGCAGCGCGCCTTTAAATTGGGTTTTGTCCACGATCCACTCGCTGAAGGTTTCTACCGTCACTTCCAGCGGGTCGTTAGTTGCAGATTCTGACGGCGGAACGATACGGTCAACGGCGGAATCCACGAAGCCAACGTGCGCTTCAACCCAGGCTTTGTCTTCGTCCGCAACGGCGGCCAGAACGTGACCTTTCAACTGCGTGGTGCCACGCACCATATTTTCACAGGCAATGATGTTCAGCGGGGTATCGATGCCCTGCGCTTTACGTTTTGCCAGGCCTTTTGCGACCGCAGGCGCGATGCGCTCAAGTACCACCGGGCCCACCGCGGTGGTCACCAGGTCAACGCTGGCGATGAGGTCGATAACATCGTCGCCAATGCTGCTTACCGCGTTGACGCCAGAGACCGTTTCAACCTGCTCGTTTTCTCCCACCACGTGTACCTGGTAGCTATGACGGGCATTCAGGGCATCCAGAACGACCTGATTCACATCGGCGAATGTCAGCGTAATGCCCGCGTCTGCCAGCAGTTTGCCGATAAAGCCACGACCGATATTACCTGCGCCAAAATGTAATGCTTTCATAGTGTTAACCTTTATCAATGTTTTTACCCGAGAGGGCTGGGGTGAGGAACGTATACCCCTCACCCTAGCCCTCTCCCCAAAAGGGAGAGGGAAGATACGCTGTTATTTGTTGAGGAGTGCCAGCACTTCTTCAACGCTTTCAGTCTGTGCCAGACGCTCGATGACGGACTCATCATCCAGCGCGTTGGTCAGGCTGGTAATCACCTGGATGTGCTCGTTATTGCGAGCGGCGATACCAATCACCAGACGGGCAATGTCGTCTTCTTCTTCACCGAAGCGCACGCCATCAGGATACTGGCAGAAGACCACGCCGGTTTTGAGCACGCGGTCTTTCGCTTCCACCGTACCGTGCGGCACCGCGATGGATTCGCCCAGGTAGGTTGGCGTCAGTTTTTCGCGTTCCAGCATCGCGTCGACATATTCAGGCTGAACGTAGCCGCCTTTTACCAGCTGCTCACCGGCAAAGCGAATTGCCTCTTCTTTGGTGGCTGCGGTACGACCGAGGAAGATGTTCTCCGCGCCCAGCTTAAACAGGTGAGCATTGCTCTCGTCAAAGCTGTCCTGCAGGCTGGTCCGCACTTTCACTTCGTTGTCTTCGTGACGCTGTGCGGCCACCAGACGTTCAGTCAGGCTGGTGTACAGGCCGCTGTCGAGGAAGTTGGTCAGCGAAATATGCTGTGCCTGCGGTACCTGGCGCATGGCACGTTCGGTCAGGTCACGGTGCGTAATCACCAGGTCAACATCCGGTGGCAGGCTGTTAATGGCGCTGTTGGTCACTGAGATATTGGTCAGGCCTGCATCCTGCACTTTCTTACGCAGCACGCCGGCACCCATTGCGCTGGAACCCATACCGGCATCACAGGCAACGATGATTTTACGCACGTGGCTCAGGTCGTTAGAAACATCACCCGCTGACAGCGGCGTTGCGCCTTTGGACTCGGCTTTCATGTCGTGCATACGACGGGTGGCCGCTTCGATATCGTCATCTTCTTTCACTTTGCTGGTTTTCAGCAGGATAGAAGCGACTACGAAGGAGACCGCCATTGCCGCACAGATAGCCGCGATGTTAGCAAAATAGGCACCTTTCGGCGTCATTGCCAGTACCGCCAGGATAGAGCCCGGAGACGCCGGAGAAACCAGACCACCGTTCAGCACGCTCAGGGTGAACACACCGGTCATACCGCCGAGGATAACGGCCAGGATCAGACGTGGGTTCATCAGCACGTACGGGAAGTAAATTTCGTGAATACCGCCCAGGAAGTGAATGATAGCCGCACCGCCAGCAGACTGCTTCGCGCTGCCGCGACCAAAGAACATGTACGCCAGCAGAACGCCCATACCCGGACCCGGGTTCGCTTCAATCAGGAAGAAGATGGACTTGCCGAGGTCATGAGACTGCTGAATACCCAGCGGTGAGAAGATACCGTGGTTAATGGCGTTGTTCAGGAACAGGATTTTCGCCGGTTCAACAAAGATAGACGCCAGCGGCAGCATGTCGTGCGCCACCATGAAGTTAACGCCCGCCGCCAGAATCTTGGACAGGACTTCAACTGCCGGGCCAATGCCGAGGAACGCCAGAATCGCGAGGATCATCCCGATGATGCCCGCAGAGAAGTTGTTCACCAGCATCTCGAAGCCGGATTTGATTTTGCCATCAACCCAAACGTCGAATTTCTTAATCGCCCAGCCACCCAGAGGACCGGCGATCATCGCACCGAGAAACATCGGCATATCCGCACCGACGATAACACCCATGGTTGTGATGGCACCCACTACGCCACCACGGTCACCGCCCACCAGACGACCACCGGTATAACCGATGAGCAGCGGCAGCAGGTAAGTAATCATTGGGCCAACAAGTTTCGCCAGCGTTTCGTTAGGCAACCACCCTGTCGGAATGAATAATGCAGTGATGATACCCCACGCGATAAACGCGCCGATATTTGGCATCACCATATTGCTGAGGAAACGACCAAAGCTTTGAACTTTGATCTTGAAATCGGATGACATAAAACACCCCTTCTTCTGTTTACGCTTAGGCTTGCGGCCCGAGGTTTATTGTTAATGAGGCGGCAGAGGTAGCCGGGCCCTGTTCTGATGCTGTGAAATCTGGCACTGAATCGTTCAACTGTCCAGACGGCGAAAAATTGTGTGATCACAATCACGTAAATGCAGGGGGTGTGGCGGGAAATGAGGTGATCTGAATCACAAAACCACAGTCTAAAAAAAACACAATGGGGAGAAAATCGGCAAAACACCCCTGTTTTTGTGAGATGTATCACATTTAGTTGTCGCGAGTTTGTTTCTGAGTTGTGATTTAATTCACAAAAAATTTTTATGCGGATTTCTCCGGCTGTGATCGGCGGCAAATTCTGCCTGACGAATGAGCGTCACGATGGTTCTGGGCAACACGCAAAGCTAAAAAACCACTTTTCATGTGTGGTATGGCGAAAAGCGAAAACGTGGATTACGCTCATAATGTAAGGTTAAGTATATTATTATTCAGGATATATTTTGACACGTTTATAAACTTGCATGGAGATATTATAAAAACCGATACTCCCCGGCTCTGAAATAACCAGTCTACCTTTTATGTTTAAAAATAAATTAATTAGGTTGCGTACTGTTTTATTAATTTAATGAGTTGACGTTGTTTAAGTGAGGAGAATATGTTTCTCAACTATTTTGCGCTGGGCGTATTGATTTTTGTTTTTCTGGTTCTGTTTTACGGAATCATCGCCATTCATGACATCCCCTATAACATGGCCAAAAAGCGTAATCATCCCCATGCCGATGCAATCCACACGGCGGGCTGGATTAGCCTGTTTACGCTCCATGCCATCTGGCCGTTCCTGTGGATCTGGGCCACGCTGTACCGGGAAGATCGCGGTTGGGGCATGCAAAACCACATCACCAAAGCTGATGAGGTGCCGGGTATGGATGCGCTGACCAAACGCGTGGCCGAATTAGAACAAAAGCTGGCAGCGGTACAGCCCACTGCTGATACGAAAACGCTGGAGCGCTAATTATGGATCTGTTGATTATTTTGACCTACGTGGCGTTTGCCTGGGCGATTTTTAAAATATTCCGTATTCCGGTCAATCAGTGGACGCTCGCCACCGCCACATTAGGTGGGGTATTTATTGTGGCGGGCCTTATTTTATTAATGAACTATAACCACCCGTATACGTTTACGGCGCAAAAAGCGGTTATTTCCATTCCGATTACGCCGCAGGTGACCGGCGTGGTCAGCGAAGTCACTGATAAAAATAACCAGCTTATTAAAAAAGGCGAAGTGTTATTTAAACTTGATCCGGGCCGCTATCAGGCACGGGTCGACAGACTGCAGGCCGACCTGGTGACCGCGACGCACAATATCTACGTGCTCAAAGCGCAGTTGTCTGAAGCAGTAGCCAACACCACGCGCGTGTCCGCCGAGCGGGACCGTCTGTATAAAGATTACCAGCGCTATCTCAAAGGCAGCCAGGCGAAGGTAAACCCGTTCTCTGAGAGCGATATCGACAACGCGCGGCAGAACTATCTGGCTCAGGACGCGCTGGTAAAAGGTTCAGTGGCGGAACAGACGCAGATCAAAAGCCAGTTAGACAGCATGGTGAACGGCGAACAGTCGCAGATAGCCTCTTTACGCGCCCAGCTGGCCGAAGCCAAATACAACCTGGATCAGACCGTGGTACGTGCGCCGAGCAATGGCTACATCACCCAGGTGCTGATTCGCCCGGGGACGTATGCCGCCGCGCTGCCGCTGCGTCCGGTCATGGTCTTTATTCCTGAACAGAAACGCCAGATTGTGGCCCAGTTCCGTCAGAACTCGCTGCTGCGTCTGAAGCCGGGCGATGAAGCGGAAGTGGTGTTTAACGCCCTGCCGGGGCAGGTCTTCTCCGGCAAGCTCACCAGCATTCTGCCGGTGGTGCCAGGGGGCTCATATCAGGCGCAGGGGGCGCTGCAATCGCTAACGGTAACACCGGGAACGGATGGCGTGCAGGCGCTGATAGAACTGGAGCCTAACGCCGACGTTGATGCGTTGCCGGACGGTATTTACGCGCAGGTGGCGGTCTATTCCGACCATTTCGCGCACGTCTCGGTGATGCGTAAAGTCCTGCTGCGCATGACCAGCTGGATGCACTATCTCTATCTTGATCATTAATCCTCGCCGGGCAGGAATGCGACATGCATACCTGCCCTTTTTTCAGCGCTTGATCCATACTGACTTTTTCTGGCATCAAGGATCAGGCAATGAAACTCATCGGCAGCTACACCAGTCCCTTCGTGCGAAAGATCTCGATTCTCCTGCTGGAGAAAGGGATTGAATTTGAATTCGTTAATGAACAGCCCTATAACGCCGAAAACGGCGTTGCGCAGTACAACCCGCTGGGGAAAGTCCCGGCGCTGGTAACGGACGAGGGCGAATACTGGTTTGATTCCCCGATTATCGCTGAGTACATCGAGCTGCTCGGCGTTGCGCCAGCCATGTTACCGGCAGATCCGAAGGCGGCCCTGGCAGTGAAGCAAATTGAAGCGCTGGCCGATGGCATCATGGATGCGGCGTTAACTTCCGTGCGCGAGCAGGCAAGGCCCGTTGCTCAGCAGTCGGAAACGGAGCTGCTGCGCCAGCGAGAGAAAATCAGCCGCAGCCTGGACAGGTGCGAGCAGCTCATCCAGGAGGGCAAAATAGCAACGGATAGCCTGAATCTGGCGACGATTGCTATCGCCTGCGCCATTGGTTATCTCAACTTTCGTCGCGTCTCCCCTGGCTGGTGCGTCGACCGTCCGCTGCTGGTGAAGCTCGCCGAAACGCTCTTCCAGCGCGAGAGCTTCGCCCGTACCGAACCGCCAAAGGCTTGACGCGGGTTATAACACTTCGCATCAGGAGGCGGTACAATCCCTCCACATGTTAACTCCCTCTCCCGTCGGGAGGGGGGATGATATTTACTCGCCAGGCGCTTTCATGACTACTCATCACTCCCTGTACAGCCAGATCCCCGCTACCGACCGACTCCTTCGAGAACCCCTTATTCATTCCGCTGTCGAGCGGTTCGGCCATACCGCGACGGTTGAGATGTTACGTCTGCTTCAGGACGAGGCCCGGCGCCATATTCAGGCAGAAAATGCCTTGCCCGGCTGGTGCGTGGCGTGGGAGCAGGAGCTGGAACAGAGGCTGGTTGAGAAAGGGCAAAGCGCGTTGCGCCCGGTGATTAACCTGACGGGGACAGTCCTGCATACCAATCTCGGGCGTGCGCAGCAGGCGGAAGAGGCGGTAGATGCCGTAACGCAGGCCATGCGTTCGCCTGTCACGCTGGAGTACGATCTCGACGGTGCAGGACGCGGGCATCGTGATCGGGCCCTGGCGGATCTGCTTTGCCAGCTCACCGGTGCTGAAGATGCCTGCATTGTGAATAACAACGCGGCGGCGGTCCTGTTGATGCTGGCAGCGACCGCCAGCGGCAAAGAGGTGGTCGTCTCGCGCGGCGAACTGGTGGAGATTGGCGGCGCGTTTCGCATCCCGGACGTGATGCGCCAGGCGGGCTGTACCCTGCATGAGGTGGGTACCACTAACCGGACCCATGCGAAAGATTACCGTGCGGCGGTTAATGAAAACACCGCCCTGCTGATGAAGGTCCACACCAGTAATTATCATATCGAAGGGTTCACTAAAACCGTTGAAGAGGCCGAGCTGGCGGCGATAGGCCAGGAGCTGAATGTGCCGGTCGTTGCCGATCTCGGCAGCGGCTCGCTGGTGGATCTGAGCCAGTATGGTCTGCCGAAAGAGCCGATGGTGCAGGAGATGATTGCGGCGGGCGTTAGCCTGGTCAGTTTTTCCGGTGATAAGCTGCTGGGCGGGCCGCAGGCCGGGATCATCGTCGGTAAGCGTGAATTGATTGCGAAACTGCAGCAGCATCCGCTGAAGCGCGCCCTGCGTGCCGATAAAATGACGCTTGCCGCGCTGGACGCGACGCTGCGGCTCTATCTCCACCCGGAGAAACTGGCGGAACGCCTGCCAACGCTGCGTCTGTTAACGCGTGATGCCGCCTCGATTCGCGCGCAGGCCGAGTTACTGTTGCCGAATGTCGCGTCGCATTACGCCGATTTCGACGTGCGCATTGAGTCCTGCCAGTCGCAAATTGGCAGTGGCTCGTTACCGGTGGATCGGCTGCCCAGCGCGGCCCTGACCTTCACCCCGCGCGATGGCCGCGGCAGCAGGCTTGATGCGCTCTCTGCGCGCTGGCGTGCTCTGCCTACGCCGGTTATCGGGCGAATTTACGATGGCCGAATGTGGCTGGATCTACGCTGTCTTGAAGATGAAGAGCGATTTCTGGAGATGCTGTTGAAATGATTATTGCCACCGCCGGTCATGTTGACCACGGAAAAACCACCTTGTTGCAGGCCATCACGGGCGTGAATGCCGACCGCCTGCCGGAAGAGAAAAAGCGCGGTATGACCATCGATCTGGGTTATGCCTACTGGCCGCAACCCGATGGCCGCGTGCTGGGCTTTATTGACGTCCCCGGACACGAAAAGTTTCTTTCCAACATGCTGGCGGGGGTCGGAGGTATTGACCATGCCCTGCTGGTGGTGGCCTGTGATGACGGCGTTATGGCACAAACGCGTGAACACCTGGCGATCCTGCAGTTGACGGGCAATCCACAGCTAACCGTGGCGCTGACCAAAGCCGATCGTGTGGACGCGACGCGTATTAACGAGGTGCGCGAGGCGGTGCAGGCCACGTTGCGCGAATATGGCTTTACCGATGCTGCGCTGTTTGAAACAGTCGCCACAGAAGGGCGCGGGATCGACGCACTTCGCCACCATTTGCAGCAGCTTTCGTCGCGGGAACATGCCAGCCATCATCGCTTTCGTCTGGCCATCGACAGGGCGTTTACCGTTAAAGGTGCGGGTCTGGTGGTGACCGGTACTGCCCTGAGTGGGGAAGTGAAGGTGGGCGATACCGTATGGCTGACGGGTATTAACAAGCCGATGCGGGTGCGCGGGTTGCATGCACAAAACCAGCCCGTTGATCATGCCCATGCCGGGCAGCGTATCGCCCTCAATATTGCCGGCGATGCGGAGAAAGCGCAGCTAAACCGCGGCGACTGGCTGCTGTCTGAGGCGCCGCCAGAACCGTCTGAGCGGGTGATTGTCTCCCTGCAGACGCATATCCCGCTCAGTCAGTGGCAGCCGCTGCATATCCACCATGCGGCCAGCCATATCACCGGGCGCGTGTCGCTGCTGGAAAACGATCTCGCTGAACTGGTTTTCGATACGCCACTCTGGCTGGCAGATAATGACCGTCTGGTGCTGCGTGATATTTCGGCGCGAGAAACGCTGGCCGGGGCGCGGGTGGTGACGCTCAACCCGCCGCGTCGCGGGAAGCGTAAACCGGAGTATTTGCAGTGGCTGTCGGCACTGGCGCAGGCCAGTAACGATAAGGCTGCGCTGGAGGTGCATCTTGAACGCGGTGCGGTGAACCTGACCGACTTCGCCTGGGCACGACAGCTCAGCAACGAAGGCCTCCTCCCGCTGACCCAGCAGCCGGGATTTATCCAGGCCGGTAATAACCTGCTGAACGCGCCGGTTGCGGCGTGCTGGCAGCGTAAGGTGTTAAACACGCTCGGCACCTACCATGAACAGCATCAGGATGAACCTGGCCCGGGGCGCGAGCGCCTGCGTCGTATGGCGCTGCCAATGGAAGACGATGCGCTGGTGCTGTTGCTGATAGAAAACATGCGTGAAAGCGGCGTGATCAAAAGCCACCACGGCTGGCTGCATCTGCCGGATCACAAAGCCGGGTTCACCGCAGAGCAAGAGGCAATCTGGCAAAAAGCGGCCCCTCTGTTTGGCGATGAGCCCTGGTGGGTTCGCGATCTCGCCCGTGAAACGAATACCGACGAGCAGGTGATGCGCCAGGTATTGCGCCATGCCGCGCAGCAGGGGCTCATCGTTGCGATCGTGAAAGATCGTTATTACCGCAACGATCGTATCGTCGCGTTTGCCAGCCTGATCCGCGAACTGGATCAGGCGCGAGGCTCCACCTGTGCGGCTGATTTCCGCGATCGTCTGAACGTGGGGCGAAAGCTTGCCATTCAGATCCTGGAATATTTCAACCGCATCGGTTTTACCCGCCGTCGCGGTAACGACCATTTATTACGGGATTCGTTGCTCTTTCCAGAAACAGCGTGACCCCTGTCGTAAACACCACTCCCGGCTGGCGATAAAATCACCAGCCGGTACTACCCTTGTTGTACACCAACAGCAAGGAGACGGTCATGACAAACAATCCTCCCTCTTCACGCATTCAGCCAGGCGAGTACGGTTTCCCTCTCAAGCTAAAACCCCGTTATGACAACTTTATTGGCGGCGACTGGGTGGCACCCGTCGACGGCGAATACTATTCCAACCTGACTCCCGTCACCGGCCAGCCGCTGTGCGAGATAGCCAGCTCAGGCAAGCGCGATATCGATCTGGCGCTGGATGCGGCGCATAAAGCCAAAGATAAATGGGGACAGACTTCCGTGCAGGACAGGGCGGCGATCCTGTTCAAAATTGCCGACCGGATGGAGCAAAATCTTGAGCTGCTGGCGACGGCAGAAACCTGGGATAACGGCAAGCCGATCCGTGAAACGATGGCGGCCGATGTGCCGCTGGCGATTGACCACTTTCGCTATTTTGCCTCTTGTATTCGTGCTCAGGAGGGGGGAATCAGTGAAGTCGATAGCGACACCGTGGCGTATCACTTCCACGAACCGCTGGGCGTGGTGGGGCAGATTATCCCGTGGAACTTCCCGTTGCTGATGGCGAGCTGGAAAATGGCGCCCGCGCTGGCGGCCGGGAACTGCATTGTGCTGAAACCGGCCCGCTTAACGCCGCTTTCAGTACTGCTGCTGATGGACATTATCGGTGACCTGCTGCCCCCGGGGGTGATTAACGTGGTCAACGGGGCCGGGGGGGAGATTGGGGAATATCTGGCGACCTCAAAACGCATCGCCAAAGTGGCGTTTACCGGCTCGACGGAAGTGGGTCAGCAGATCATGCAGTACGCCACCCAGAACATCATTCCGGTGACGCTGGAGCTGGGCGGAAAATCCCCAAACATCTTCTTCGAGGACGTAATGGCGGAAGAGGACGCCTTCTTCGATAAAGCGCTGGAAGGGTTTGCGCTGTTTGCCTTTAACCAGGGCGAAGTCTGCACCTGCCCAAGCCGCGCGCTGGTGCAGGAGTCCATCTATGAGCGCTTTATGGAACGGGCCATTCGCCGCGTGGAGTCGATACGCAGCGGTAACCCGCTAGATAACGTGACGCAGATGGGCGCGCAGGTGTCGCATGGACAGCTGGAAACCATCCTCAATTACATTGATATCGGCAAAAAAGAAGGGGCGGATGTCCTCACCGGTGGACGCCGTAAAGTGCTCGGTGGCGATCTGCAGGAAGGGTATTACCTTGAGCCGACCATTCTGTCTGGCAAAAACAACATGCGCGTTTTCCAGGAGGAAATTTTTGGACCGGTGCTGGCCGTGACCACCTTCAAAACGATGGAGGAGGCGCTGGAGATTGCCAACGATACGCCGTATGGCCTGGGGGCGGGCGTCTGGAGCCGCAACGGCAATCTGGCGTATAAAATGGGCCGAGGGATCCAGGCCGGACGCGTATGGACCAACTGTTATCACGCCTACCCGGCGCACGCGGCCTTTGGGGGCTATAAGCAGTCAGGCATCGGGCGTGAAACGCACAAAATGATGCTGGAGCATTATCAGCAGACGAAATGCCTGCTGGTCAGCTACTCCGATAAACCGCTGGGGCTGTTCTAGTCATCCAGCTCAGGCCGTCCGTGGGCGGCCTGAGCTATTTGCTGGCGAAGATTATTCAGTACGCCATCCAGAACATATTGCACGCGCCATGGCTGGTATTCACGCTTGCGGAAGATGGCCGTCAGATCCAGCCACCACTCTTCCTGATGCGGGAAGCAGGGAACCAGTGAACCGTTTTTTAACTCTTTTCTCAGGCTCTCTTTCGGCGCAAAGACGATACCGAGATTATTCCTCGGCAGCTCCAGGGCAGTTTGCGTATTGTCGCAAATATAATTCCCGGTAACCCGGTAATCCTGTACATCATCACTGCCATGAACGCGGAACCGCCAGATGTTAGCATCATCCACCAGCATGGAGTCGATTAAAATACAGGAGTGATGAATTAAATCTTCCGGGCCGTTTAACGGGTGCTGATTTAAATACTCTTCGGTCGCGAAGGCGGTAACGGAATATTGGGTTAATACACTTGCGACCAGACTTTCATCTTTCGGCTGAGCATAGGTAATTAAAATATCGCAGTCATCCGGAAAGGTCACCCCCTCAGAAAATTCATTGCGGTCCAGATTGTATGTTTTCAGCGAAATACGAATATCGCCAATATCTTTTATCTGGTGGATCACATGACGAGAGAGATAGGTCACGATGCCTGTCGGGGCATAAATCGTCACCTTTCCACGCTTTTCATGCTTATAATCGGCAATAAAATTAATAAGCTGACTATTTTTATCCAGCGTGGCGTTCACGTAAGGAAGCAAGGCCTCACCAAACTGCGTTAGCGCAAGCTGACGGGTGGTACGCTCAAAGACCTTGAGACCGACTCGTGTTTCAAAATCAGAGAGATATTTACTGACGTTGGCCTGTGCCATGCCCAGCAGGGCGGCGGCGTCGCCAATGCTGTGGGTAGCGGCGATGACGGAAATTATTTTTAATTCACGGGGTTTTAGTTGTAATTTATTCATCATGCCCACCCATCTATATGATTTTATATATAATATTATATAAACAGCGGCGTTGCATACGCAAATTTGTAACCATTATTATTCGCCTCGCTTGTTTGGCGTTTAAATGGATTACATGGAATGACTATTAAAAACAATTTACTCATCGCTGCCACGTTATTTGCGACCTCATCCGCAATGGCCGGTGACTTTTCACTTGGCGCGGGGGCTGTATTTAATGAGTCACCTTATAAAGGGTATAATGAAAATACCACCGCGGTTCCGTTAATTAGCTATGAAGGTGACCGATTCTATGTGCGCCAGACCACAGGTGGATGGATCCTGTGGAAAGACGAAAAAAATGAATTTAGCCTGACCGCGTCGTGGATGCCGCTGCATTTTGATCCCGACGATAACGACGACCCTCAGATGAAACATCTGGATGAGCGTAAAGCGTCTGCTTTCCTGGGTGGCGCCTATTACCGCCATGAAAACTGGGGCTCGCTGAAAGTGGCCGTTTCCGGCGATGCGATGGATGAAAGCGGTGGCGTAGTCGGTGAGATTTCGTACTTCCGCCCCATCCGCATGGAACGCCTCACGCTGACGCCATCTGTGGGCATTTTCTACAGTGACGAGAGCTATAACGACTACTACTACGGGGTTTCCGGCAGCGAGTCTCGCCGCTCAGGTCTCAATGAATACGCCGCAGGTGACAGCTGGACGCCATACGTGGGTCTGGCGGCAAAATATCAGTTAACCCAGAACCTGTTCCTTAACGCCAGCGCGGTTTATACCGTATTGCCTGACGACGTGAAGAACAGCCCGATGATCGACCGCGACGACAGCTTCGCGCTGATGACCGGGCTGAGCTGGCGCTTCTGATGCTGTAACGCCGGGTGGCGGCTTCGCCTTACCCGGCGTTGTGATAGCGCCTGTATTTCGATCTGCAATTTACCTGTTCCGCTTTTCTTTTTGCGTTGCTCCTTCCTGTTCAGACAAAACCCGGCTGCGTTTGCATTTCCTTTCGTCTATTGTCATCTGCACCAGTAGCGATGGTGTGTATGATGTGTATAATCATGGAAGGATTGGAATGTGAAAAGTGCGGATGTCATTACTGTTCTGGTCAGGCATGGCTGGAAATGTGTAAGAACGAAAGGAAGCCATCATCAGTTTCGCCACCCAGTACATGCGGGGTTGGTGACCGTTCCACATCCCAAAAAGGACATAAAACCCGGCACCCTCGCGCAAATCTGGCGGCAGGCGGGAATCAAACACTGATATCAGGAGTAGTTATGTTTTATCCGGCTTACATTCATTCTGATCCCGACGGTAGCGCCAGCGGTTTTTTTCCTGACGTTCCTGGTTGTTTTTTTGCCGGCAATTCTCTGGATGATGCTTTTCAGGATGCACGTGATGCACTGACAGCTCACTTCGAAGCGCTATTTGAAATGGATGAAGAGTTACCTCTCCCTGGCAATGTTGAAGCACATCTTGAAGCCACACCGGGTGATTTTATCGGCGGACAATGGTTGCTTGTAGATATCAATATGAAGCAATTCGACGGTAAGGCCGAGCGTATCAATATCACCCTGCCTCGTCGATTGCTGGTGAAAATTGATTCTTTTGTGAATGAGCATCCGCAGTTTAGTAACCGAAGCGCTTTTCTTGCTGAGGCAGCGCGTCGCGTGCTGCCTTAACGATCCCTCTCCCGTGGGAGAGGGTTGGGGTGAGGGCATCAGGCCGCAGATATTCAGCCCTCATCCACCCAAATGCGCATTTCCCCTTCTCCCCGGTTAGCCCAGCTAAACCACGGAATAAAGGTCAACGTTTTGGGTTGACGTTGCACCGCAGGACGGTCGTATTGCCATAACGCCTCCGATCCCGCTTCTGCGGCGTCATGCGTGACACCTTCCGCCTGAATCAGCATCTTATGAGCGAAAATTCCTTTACCCTCGAAAACCCGGAATTCACTGTCGGCAGGCAGGGCAAGATTATGCAGGTTGGCGCCATTGTCGGCTTCTTCCAGGCAGTAGACCAGCGGACCGCGCTGCAGCGCGACCTTTCCGGCCTGCTGACGAACCTGTGGGTGACCGTACACGCGGCGGACCGGCATCGGTAAGGTTAGCGTGAGCGTATCGCCCTCCTGCCAGCGACGGGTGAGGTGAAGATAGCCCCGTGATACCTCGCCCGTCATGCCTTCTCCGTTCAGCGACACGTGAGGATTTGCGCACCAGTCCGGCAGTCGCAGGGCCAGGGTGTGCGTCACCGGTACGGGCGAGGCGATCTCAATGTTGACCTCTTCCTGCCACGGATAATTACCGCTGATCCGCAGCTTAAGCGTCTCATCGCCCACAGGGATGGTGACCTCATTCCCTACGTAGAGATTAATGAAAAGCGCATCCGGGCGAACGGTGTAAATGTAATGCCCCAGCGACGTCAGCACGCGGGCGATATTCGGCGGGCAACAGGCGCAGCCGAACCAGCGCTGACGAACCGGTTTGACGTGGTCATAGATGTGGTTAAAGGCCAGCGTCCTGGGGTGCACTTCCAGCGGGTTAACATAGAAGAAATGCTTACCGTCCAGCGCCATGCCGCCCAGCACCGTGTTGTACAGGGCGCGCTCCATCACATCGGCGTAGCGGCTATCCGCTTCCATCTCTAGCATCCGACGGGCAAACATCATCAGGCCAATCGAGGCGCAGCTTTCGGCATACACCGTATCGTTGGGCAGATCGTAATCGCTGCTGAAGGCTTCACCGCTACTTTGCGAACCAATCCCGCCGGTAATGTACAACTGGCGCTGCGCCATGTTGTTCCACAGGCGTAAGCAGTCCTGACGTTTTGCGTCGTCTTTGCTCAGACGAGCCAGGTGTGCCATACCCGCCATCAGGTAGACAAAACGCACCGCATGGCCAATCGCTGTTTGTTGTTCAGCAAGCGGTTGATGCGCCTGGCTGTAAGCTTTGTCCTTGACCATCCATGCCGGGCCGTAGGTGTGCCAGTACGATGTTCTGCCGCGCTTCTCGTATTCAATATCATAGAAGTGAGGCTGCGTACCGCGCGCCTCGATGAAGTATTTCACCAGGTTCAGGTAGCGTGGCTCCTCAGTAACGTCGTACAGCCGCATCAGCGCCAGCTCGATTTCCGGGTGGCCCGGATAGCCGTGAAGCTGGCCTTCCCGGGGGCCGAAAACGGTGTCGATATGATCTGCCAGTTTGCACACCACCTCCAGCAGTCGGCGTTTTCCGGTGCCCTGAAAATACGCCACGCCAGCTTCGATCATATGCCCCGCGCAGTAAAGCTCGTGGCACTCGGCCAGATTTGTCCAGCGTTCGTCGGGCGCTTTGACGGTGAAGTACGTATTGAGATACCCATCTTCACACTGTGCCGCGGCGATCAGTTCAATCACCTCATCGGCGGTTTTTTCCAGTTCAGCATCGGGTTTCTGACACAGCGACCACGCCACGGCTTCCAGCCATTTCGCCACGTCACTGTCCTGAAAGACCATGCCGTAGAACTCACCTTCTTCAAGACCTGCCGCAATGCGGAAGTTGGTGATGGCATGACTGGGCTCGGCTTCTGCCACGCGATCGTTGAGCGCATCCCACTGATAGGGGATGACCACATCACGCACCAGCCGCTGATACTGGCCAAGAAACGGATCGTTGATTTTCAGGTTATGCAGGTCGGCTTCCATTATGGACATCACGTTCTCCTCAGGACGGTACATGACGCTGGCGCAAATCGGTGGCAATGCGCGACATCATCGGATTGTTGAGCCTGCACCAGCGGATTGAGACCGCCAGCAGCAGGTGGAAAAGGGCAGGGAGCAGCGTCTCCATGGCGGTAATGCCCTGCAGCGAGGCGGGCGTCTGGTTACCTGCTCCCGGCTGATAGGCGACGGCGATAAACACCAGGCTGATGATCCCGGCGCTGGAGGCCCACGCCAGCTTGATGAAAAACAGGTTGAAGGCGAAGTTCATGCCCGACGATCGCACGCCGGTCTTCCACTCGCCGTAGTCGTCGGCAAAAGCCATCAGCGAGAAGTGCAGCGGCAGGGTAAAGCCCAGGATGACGCCGTTACTCAGAATTACGATCAGCCAGAGCGTCTGATGCGCCGGGCCGCCGGGCAGGAACCACATGCCAGCCGCGATCGCGGCGAGCACCAGGTTGGTGTAGTAGTAGAGTTTGACCGTATCAATACGGCGAGAGAGGGGGCTGACGATCACCGCCCCGAGGATCGCTGCGAAGGTCACCATGGTGAAAAATAGCGAGGTGTAGGCGGTGCTGCCCTGAAGCACATAGGTGATGAAGTACATGTATCCGCCGCCACGGATGTTGAAGACGTTGATCAGCAAAAACGACATCACCAGCATCAGCAGCAGCTGGTCATTTTTACGCAGCCCTGCCAGGTGTTCGCGCAGGGTGAATTTACCCATCAGCGCCAGTGGGACGCGTTCACGGACCCAGAAGAAGCAGCAGAGAAACATCACCACGGCGAGGGTGCACAGGACGCCAACGCCCAGCTGATAACCCCGGGCGGCGTTGCCTTGCCCCAGCGCTGCCACCAGCCACGGCAGGCCGACGGAGACCAAAAATCCCGCAACGCCGCACAGCACAAAGCGCCATGACTGGCAGGAAATGACCTCGCTGTGGCGGGTGGTCATGGTGTTGATCAGCGCACAGTAGGGCACGTTGATGGCGGTATAGCCGACGGACAGCAGCAGGTAGGTGCCGAATGCCCACGCAATTTTCACGCCCATGCTGGCTTCAGGTACGGTGAAGGTCAGTACGCCGATGATGCCGATAGGGAATGCCACCCACAGCTGCCAGGGACGAAAGCGCCCCCATCGGCTTTGGGTGCGGTCGGCAATCACGCCCATGACAGGGTCAGAAATCGCGTCAAATACGCGCAGGGCAATAAACAGCGTGCCGACAAGCGCCGGGGTCAGGCCAAAAATATCGGTATAGAAAAAGGTCAGAAAATTCATTATCAGGCAGGTAATGACCGTGCCGCCCGCGTCGCCCAGGCCGTAGCCAATTTTTTCGCGAACGGACAAACGTTCTTCTCTCACCCGTTGTGCAACGTCAGACTCGGTAATCGGTGTGGAAGTCATGAGATAACTCCTCGGTAATCGATTTTTATCGTATTTGTGCAAGGTACCTCATTCATTCTGCACTGAACGCAAAGGGCAACAAGGGAAGGGAAAAGTATAAAAAGATGACGATTCCGACCTGATGAAGAAAGTGTGAGTTTGATCGGGCAGCTATAATGTTAATTGTTAATAATCAATGGATAAGTCAATTAAATGCGGCAATAAAAGCGGAATGGTGAATATCCATGCTCGAATTATCCATAGCGCTTCCGATTAAAGTGCAAAACGGCGGATTGTTTATTTCGCGGGGCGTGGGTCGCCACCCGGCGCGTAAATTAACGTCGTGGGAAATCATTTTCGTCGAAAAGGGGACATTAACGATCCAGGAGGAGAACCGTCTTTTTGAGGTGAAGGCGGGGGAGAGTTTATTGCTCTGGCCGAAGCGGCGGCATGTGGGTACAGAAGATTTTCCGGCCGATCTGCGATTTTACTGGCTGCATTTTGAGGTGAAACCTGGGCCTTCTGCTTTGCCGGAGGCTTCTCCGCTGACCATTGAACAACATTGCTGCGTGAGGGATGTCCCGTCGGTGATTGCGCTTTTTCGCCAGTTCCTCAGCGAGCAGGAAAAATTACAGCGCAGCGTGGCGCTGGAAATGCTTTTGCTACTGATTTTGCAGCAAATATCCCTCTCAGCAGGGTATGAGGACCGCCCCGATGAGGCCGGTGCAGCTTTGGCCTGGAAGGCAAAACAGCTTATTCGCACGCAGTTTCATTTACCGCTCTCCACCTCGCTGCTGGCAAAATCGCTGCACTGTAATGCCGATTACCTCGGGCGCGTGTTTCGTCGGACATTTCATTTAACCCTGACGGAGGCGATTCATCGCCAGCGCGTCAGGGCGGCAGAAAAAATGCTGCTGAATGACTCAGCGTCATTAACGGAAGTGGCCACCCGCTGCGGTTTTAACGACGTGGGGTATTTCCGGCAGATATTTTCGAAGCATACCGGGTTAACACCCGCCGTCTGGAAACGGCGGTACTGTAAGGAACACATTAATTCCGGTTGATCACTGCCCGTAATAGGCATGCGCACCGTGCTTGCGCAGATAATGTTTGTCGAGCAGTTCCTGCTGCATAACCGGAAGCTGCGGCGCAAGCTGGCGCGAAAACAGACCCATGTACGCGCACTCTTCCAGCACCACGGCGTTGTGTACCGCATCGGCGGCATCTTTACCCCAGGCGAACGGGCCGTGGGAGTGCACCAGCACTGCCGGGATCTGCATGGGGCTGATGTCGCGCTCTTCAAAGGTTTTGATGATCACTTCACCGGTCTGATACTCGTAGTCTCCTGCGATCTCCGCCGTGGTCATCCGCCGCGTGCAGGGGATCGCGCCGTAGAAGTAGTCCGCGTGCGTCGTGCCCCATGCGGGCAGATCCTGACCTGCCTGAGACCAGATGGTGGCATGGCGGGAATGGGTATGGACGATGCCGCCAATCTCCGGGTAGCGACGGTACAGCGCAAGATGGGTAGGCGTGTCTGACGACGGTTTCATGCTGCCCTCGACCACCTCACCGGTGGCGATATTCACCACCACCATATCCTCCGCCGTCATCACGTCATACTCCACGCCGGACGGTTTGATCACCATCAGACCGTTGACGCGATCCACCGCGCTGACGTTACCCCAGGTGAAGGTCACCAGCTGGTGAGCGGGCAGTGCCAGGTTGGCTGCCAGCACCTCGGCTTTGAGTTGTTCTAACATGTCATGCCTCCTTCCTGCATACGGGCTTCAATCCAGCGGCGCGCCTGGATAATCTCCAGCACCGGCTCTTTTGCTTTTTCGGTCCACATTTCAATCAGAAACGCGCCGCGGTAGTTCAGCTTATTGAGCGTATTAAACACGCCAACGAAATCGACGCAGCCCTCGCCAAAGGGCACGTCGCGGAACTGTCCTGGGCTTTGTGCCGTGACGGGCTGGGTATCTTTCAGGTGAATTGCCGCGATGCGGTCAATGCCCAGCGTCAGTTCGGCGGCCACGTCGTTACCCCACGCGCTGAGGTTGCCGACATCCGGGTAAACGCTAAACCATGGCGAGGCCAGCATCTCGTCCCACTTTTTCCATTTGCTGATGGAGTTCATAAACGCGGTGTCCATGATCTCAACGGCCACCATCACCTGCGCGGCGGCGGCCTGCTCGACTGCCCATGCCAGCCCTTCGGCGAAGCGTTGCCGGGTGCCTTCATCATGCTCTTCGTAATACACGTCATACCCGGCAAGCTGGATGGTGCGAATACCCAAATCACGCGCCAGTTTAATGGCGCTGGACATGATCTCGCGGGCGCGGGCGCGCACGGTTTCATCCCGACTGCCAAACGGGAAGCGGCGGTGGGCAGACAGGCACATGGAGGGGATCGACACACCGGTCTCCAGTATCGCTTCCACCAGCGATGCACGCTGTGTGGTGCTCCACGCCAGGCGCGACAGGCGTTCGTCCGTTTCATCTACCGACATTTCAACAAAATCAAAGCCACAGCTTTTTGCCAGCACCAGGCGCTCCGGCCAGGTGAGGGATTTCGGCAGCGCTTTTTCGTAAATACCTAACGGATGCTGACGCATGATTACGCTCCCCAGATGTCACGGATTTGCGAATGGAAGGCCTCGGCCACCTGCGGTGGATTGGCAGCGCCTGCCAGTGCGCGACCGGCGATAAAGGCTTTGACGTTGATCTGCTTAAACAGCGGCAGGTCGGCCGGGGTGATGCCGCCGGTGATGGACAGCTGCAAACCAATGTCGGAGAGCGCTTTCATTCGGGCGAGATCTGCCTCACCCCACTGCTGGCCGCTGGCCTGCGCGTCGCGTCCCCGGTGGTAGATGGCCTGCTTCACGCCGATGCGGTGCCAGGCGCGGGCATCGTCCAGCGTCCAGTTGCCAAACAGCTCCATCTGAATTTCCCCACCGCAGCGCAGCGCCACCGCGTGACCTTTTTCAACCGTGGCCAGCGGCGCAGCGCAGATGATGGTCATCCAGTTCGCGCCTGCGCCAAACGCCTGCTCTGCCAGCGTTTCTCCGGCGTCGGCCACCTTCCAGTCCGCCACGAGAGTTTTCCCTGGACACTGCTCGCGCAGCGCACGCACGGCGTTAAGCCCTTCGGTCAGACATAAAATGGTGCCCGCTTCGATAATATCGACGTGATCGGAAAGCCTGGCGACATCGCGCTGGGCAGCCTGAAGTGAGGTGTGGTCGAGCGCCAGCTGCAGTAATGGTCGGCTCATAGGTCGTGCTCCTTAACACGGGCGTGATAACCCTGTAGTGCTGAAATCAGTAACTGGTAGCGCTGATACTTGCGCTGATAGGCCGCATGGGCGTGCATGTCGGGTTCAATGACCCGAATGTCGTGTCTGAGCGCGTGCTGCGCTGCGTAAAAATCGGGATAAACGCCGGTGCCGACCAGGGCGGCCAGCGCCGCGCCGGAACAGCCAGTCTCTTCTACCTGCGGGAGCGCAATCGCCAGACCGCTGACATCCGCCAGCATCTGCATCCATACGTCAGAGTGGGTCGGGCCGCCGGTGACGCGCAGTGCCTGTACGTCGGTAAAGCGTTCGAGCATGCGGTTTAGATGGGTCATATGGCTGAACACCACGCCTTCGTAAACTGCCTGTAAAAGATGCGCGCGAGTATGCAGCGCCTGCATGCCGTAGAAACCGCTCGTCATCTCCAGCCCGGCGTTGCTGCCATAGAGAAACGGCAGAAATAACAGATCGCTTTCGGCTTTCGGCAGGCTGGCCACGGCGCGGTTGATCTCACTGAAAGACATTTCTCCCCACTGGGCGGTCAACCACTCAAGGTTGCCGGAAGAGGTGGGGCTGGCTTCGTGGACGATGTACTGCTGCGGGTGGACGTAACGCCCATAGACATAGGGATGCGGTTCGTTGTCCCGAAGCGCATTGGCAATCCCGCTGGTGACGGCCCAGGTGCCCATGACGGCGTTCAGCGTATGTTCGTCGTGCAGTCCGGCACAGATCGCGGTGGAAACCACATCAAACAGCCCACCAACGACGGGGGTTCCCGTCGCGAGACCGGTAAGTGCGGCAGCCTGAGCGGTGATTTCCCCGCAGATTTCTGCTGAACCGACAACGGGTGGCAGAGCGTTGTCGATTTCACTGATACCCAGCCAGCGCGTGAGCTGCGGATCGTACTGGCCGGTGTTCATGTTGTAGAGATTGGATTCAGAGATGTTGCTCTCTTCGCAGCCTTTTACGCCGGTGAGGCACCAGCGCAGGTAGTCGTGTGCCATCATCACGCAGCCAATCTGCTGATAGCGTTGTGGCTCATTCTCTTTGACCCAGCGCAGAAGAGAGGCCGGATGCCCGGTCCAGAGCGTCTGTCGCGTGTGCGGATAGAGTTTTTCGGGAATACCGTCCTGCTGCCAGCGCTGCACGATGTCCAGTGCCCGACGGTCTGAGGAGAGCATCGCATTGCCCAGAGGACGATCCTGTTTATCGAGAAGAAACAGCCCCTTGCCCTGCGCTGAAATGCCCACGCCTTTGATCTGCTCGCCGCTAACCCGGGCGTTGTTGAGCAGAAGAGCGACGGTGGTGTGACACTGCTGCCACAGCTGGTTCATGTCCCGCTCCGCATAGCCTGCTCGCGGGCTGAGCGTGGCAACCGTGCGGCGTTCAATACAGACCTCTTTGCCCTCGCGGGTGTATAAACCGGCTTTCAGATAAGTACCGCCACAATCGATACCCAGCCAGAAGGGTTCTTTTTCACTCATCTTTGACTCTCTCGTCTTGCTTCCTCTCCCCGTGGGAGAGGACTGGGGTTCTCGTCTTGCTCCCTCTCCCTGTGGGAGAGGGTTGGGGTGAGGGCATCAGGCCGCACGCTTATGCGGATTCACCGTAGGATTAGGCTCCGCACCAGCATCGCACTTCGCCGGTAGCAGCAGGGCCAGCAGAGAGGCCAGTGCCAGTGACACCGCCAGGCAGTAAACGCCCGCATCTTTGCTGTACAAGGTGATCAGCACGCCGACCGCATAAGGGCCACAGAACCCGCCGAGGTTACCCAGGGCGTTAATTACCCCCCGCGCGCCGCCTGCCATCTCCGCGCTGAACAGGCGTGCCGGAATGGTCCAGAACACGCCCGCCGCCGACTGCAGGAAGAACCCACACCCCACCAGCGCGGCGTAGGCCAGCCAGGTATGCTCTTTCAGCGCCACGGAGAGGAACATGCAGAGCGCAAAACCAATCAGCGGCAGGGAGACAAACAGCTTGCGTTTACCGGTACGGTCAGAGAGCGAAGAGAAGAGGAACATACCCGCAATGGCCCCGATATAAGGCAGGATCGCGAGCACGCCTACCTGGCCGATGCTGGTGTGCGTGAGCTCTTTGAGAATGGTGGGTAGCCAGAGGGTGTAACCGTAAATGCCGGTCTGGTAGAAGAAGTTCAGGGCAATCAGCTGCCACATGGTTTTGTCGGACAGCACCGCGCTCAGCGAGGCGTTTTTCACCTCTTTACCGGCAATGGCCTGCTGTTCTGCGGCCAGGGTTTTGACCAGATAGTTTTTTTCCGCTTCAGAAATCCAGCGTGCTTCCTGCGGGCGGTCGTACACCGTGAAGGCCCACAGCACCAGTACAACGATGGACATCAGCCCTTCAATGATGAACAACCAGCGCCAGTCGAGTGCGGTAATAATCCAGCCCGACAGGGGCGCGGTGATGATCCCGGCAATGGGGACGAACATAATTACAATCGCATTGGCACGACCGCGTTCAGCGTCAGGGAACCAGTTACTGATCATCGTCAGCACAACCGGCAGCATCCCGCCTTCTGCTACCCCGAGTAAGAAACGCAGCACCAGCAGTTGATACTGGCTGGTGACGAGCCCGGTCAGGACCGAAATCACCGCCCAGGCGACCAGCGACCAGCCGATAAATTTCTTCCCGCTGCCATGAACGGCAATCTTGCCGCCAGGCACCTGCAAAAACAGATAGCCAATAAAGAAGATCCCACCCGCCAGGCCTGCCATGGTGGCAGAAATACCTAACTCTTCATCCATACCGCCGGGCATGGCAAAAGCAATATTCACACGGTCCATATAAGAAATAATGCAGGCGATAAGAATCGGGGGAATAATTCTTAGCCAGCGCTGGCGCGGAATGTCCGCATGTAGAGCTTGAGTAGACGTATTCATATTTAATATCTCAGTGTAGGTAACCGGAATAAGATTTTTTTATTGTTATTGCGTTGCTTTTTTCATTTGGCTAATGCCGTCGCGCAAAATAGCGATGCGATGGCTGATATCAGCATTAGCATTTATTTCCAGTAATTTAATACCGGAAAATTTCAATGTTGCGGCGCTCGCCGCAGTAAAGAGTGCTTTTGCATGTTCAGTGGTCATCAAACTGTCGGCACAGTACGATGAAAACGGTGCGTGCAGATCCTGCCATTCACCGTACTCTCCGCGGATGGTGGTGCCGGAGAACATCAGCGCGGCCAGTTTTCCGGCCTGAAGGGCGGTCTGAACGTGCTCAACCGGAAGCGTGGTGTTGCGCCCTTCAATGGCTGAGCGCGCCCAGTTAATACAGATGCTGATATCTGTCTCTTTTATCACCTCCAGCACCTGCTCTAAGGGTAAAAATCCCTTACGCGGTGCGGGACCGGTCATGGCATCGCAGTGTTCAAGCACCAGATCGCAGGACCAGTCCCAGCCCGCGATTTCACGAATGGAACGGGCGAACGCCTCGATAGCCTGCTCGACTGAAGCATTGCCCGCCTGCGGTGCGGCCTGCATCTCCAGGGCAATGACTTTCCCGGGAAAACGGGCGTTAACCGCAGCAATCTTCTGCTGCAGATGGCGGTAATATTCCACACACGCTTTACGCTGTTCTTCGTCAGCAGACGCCAGCCCAAATGCGCCATTGGTGCCACGGCGACGCATGGTTTCCATCACTGCCGTGACGACGATTTGCCAGTCTCCAGGCGTATGGCGGAACAGCCATTCATCCCCATAAGGATGGAGATGTTCAAGGCAGGGTTGTTCCAGCCCGCGAATGTGTGGCGTGTCAGAAAGTTCCCGCCAGAAGGTTTGTTCTTCTTGTTCCCCTTTCTGGTGAAACGAGGGTGCGCAGGGGTACGCACCAATAATAAAACCGGTGTTGGTCATTTCGCGTTCCTGTATTTATAGCCGTCATACTTCAAGTTGCATGTGCGTTGGCTGCGCTCGTTCACCCCAGTCACTTACTTATGTAAGCTCCTGGAGATTCACTCTCTTGCCGCCTTCCTGCAACTCGAATTATTTAGGGTATATCAGAAAATTAATCTAATTCGCTGATTGCCACTTTCACCACAATTTTGCGAATTGCAGTTTCCTTGTTTTTAATACAGGCAGGACGGTGTACATCCTGCGGGAAAAATATGGCATAACTGCCAGGTACCATTTCAATGAACGATTCATTTTCACTGTTGTGATAAAAAATAATATCCCGTTGTTCCAGTAATGATTCGCTGATGTTGTTATTTCCGGTATCGATAGCAATACCGATTTTTTCTTCACCCCACGCCAGAAATTGAATATCAAGATAGCGGCGATGCACTTCGGGGCGATTCTCATGCGGCTCTTTGGTGGTCAGGTCGAGGATCTGGGCAAAGAGGTTGCGCCCCTCAATTTCAACGACACCCGGCTTTAGCATGCTGAAATCCGTGGTACGCAGAAAATCTAACGCTTTTTCAATCGCCCGCGGCAGGCGACACGGATTTGGCTGTGAAATATGTCCGAATATCATGGCCCACTCCTTACAGCGCCTGGATTTTCGCCCACACGCTGTCATCAATGGTGATGCCGTTGCGGCGGTTCTCTTCAAGCAGTCGCGTAAATTCATGCCCCGGCAGACGGACAGCGACGTTTTCGTCTGCCCGCTCGGCGGTGGTGATGAAGTCCATAATACGCTGCAGTTTGGCATCGCGGGTTGGGCCGTCGATCAGGCGGTCGACCTCGATGGCGATAAAGATCTGCGACACGCCATACTCGTCGCTGTTGTCCTGGGTAACTTCCGCCACGGAGGAGCCGTTAGAGAGCAGGGTGGCGATCATGTCGAGCACAATCGATAAGCCGGAACCTTTCCAGTAGCCCATCGGCAGAATACGGCGGTTTTTCTCAATCACGCCAGGCTCTTTGGTCAGATTGCCCTCGTCGTCGAATCCGCCGTCGACCGGTAACGTGCGTCCGGCCAGTCGGTTCACTTCCAGCATGCCGTAGGAGAACATCGACATCGACATATCGACCATGGTGATTGGGGAGGAGGGGATCGCCACGATCAGCGGGTTGGTGCCGATGCAACATTCTTTTGACCCCCACGCGGGCATCACCGCAATGGAGTTGGTCCAGCAGATCCCGATGTAGCCCTTCTCTGCGGCTTGCCAGCCATAGCTCCCTCCGCGCATCCAGTGGTTAGCGTTACGCAGCGCAACCAGACCGATACCGTGATCGGAGGCCAGTTCGGTGGCGCGATCCATCATTTTTTTCGCCGTCAGGTTACCGATGGCGCGTTGGGCATCCCACTGTTCGATGGCCCCTAATGTGGTCACCCGTTTTGGCTGGGCATCAGGAATGATGTCGCCCGCGTCCAGTTGCTGAATAAAACGCGGGAAGCGGTTCACGCCGTGGGAATAGACGCCAGATTCCGTGGTGCGGGCAAACATCTCCGCGCAGGCATCCGCCGTTTCTGCTTTTACACCGCGATCGAGCAGAACCCGATTGAACGCTGCTTTCAACTCTTCGAATGTCACTTTCATCCCTGTTCTCCTGTTCTTCGTAGGGGCAAGTGCGAGTGCTTTTTTATCGCTAAATTTCACTATGCGAAATCTGATTTCAAATATAGCGATCAAATTTTGCCAGATCAACGACATTCATGATTTTCAAAATCGATTAAAATCAAATGGTTGTGTTTTTTCTGTTGAGATCGTGAACTGAACCACACTTTGCGCTACCATCAGGGCGCGATAAAAAGGAGCCATGGGATGAGCATGAAAGAGAGCGACATGACGCAAGAAAAAGAGAGGCCAGCAGGTAGCCAGAGCTTGTTTCGCGGTCTGATGCTGATTGAGATCCTCAGTAACTATCCGAACGGCTGTCCTCTGGCCCATTTATCGGAACTGGCCGGGCTGAATAAAAGCACCGTGCACCGGTTACTGCAGGGATTGCAGTCGTGCGGGTACGTCACCCCGGCACCGGCGGCGGGCAGCTATCGCCTGACCACAAAATTTATCGCCGTCGGGCAAAAGGCGCTGTCGTCGCTGAATATCATCCACGTGGCTGCTCCGCATCTTGAGTCGCTGAATATCGCCACCGGCGAGACGGTGAACTTCTCCAGCCGCGAAGACGATCACGCGATCCTGATTTATAAGCTTGAGCCGACCACCGGTATGCTGCGCACGCGTGCCTATATCGGCCAGCATATGCCGCTTTACTGCTCGGCAATGGGCAAGATCTACATGGCATTCGGTCACCAGGACTATGTGGCGAGCTACTGGGAAAGCCACCAGGATCAGATCCAGCCGCTGACCCGCAACACCATCACTGAACTGAGCGCGATGTATGACGAGCTGGCGGAAATCCGCGAGCACAGCATGGCGATGGACAAAGAAGAGAACGAGCTGGGGGTCTCCTGTATCGCGGTGCCGGTGTTTGATATTCATGGCCGCGTGCCGTATGCGATCTCAATTTCGCTGTCGACCTCACGCATGAAGCAGATTGGCGAAAAAAATCTGCTTACACCTCTGCGTGAAACGGCGGACGCGATCTCCAGAGAGCTGGGTTTTAACGTGCGCGAGGGATAACAGATGAACCGGTTCATCATGGCGGATTCGGCAAAATGCATCGGCTGTCGCACCTGCGAAGTGGCGTGTGTCGTGTCGCATCAGGACGCCATCTCAACAGACGCCTTTACGCCCCGCATTCGGGTAGTCAAAGGGGACGCTTTCACCACGGCGGTGGGTTGCCATCAGTGTGAAGATGCCCCTTGCGCGAATGTCTGCCCAACGCAGGCGATTCGCCGTGGCGAGGGAGCCTGGCAGGTTGAGCAGGCACGGTGTATTGGGTGTAAACGCTGTATGGTGGCGTGCCCGTTTGGGGCGATGCAGGTGCAGTGGGCAGGAGATACGCTTCAGGCGCTGAAATGCGATTTATGCGCGCACCGCGCGGACGGACCGGCCTGTGTGGAAGCCTGTCCGACCCACGCGCTGAGCTGTGTCGATCCCGCCAGATTACGCACCGAGCGGTTGCGTCATCTGGCGTAGGTTCTTACTGGGCGTCTTCGCGCCAGGCGAATTCGATCTCTTCGGCGAGAATTTTCACCCCGGCTTCGATTTTTTCCGGATCGGGCACGTAGTTCATGCGCATACATTGATGCGTATGCGGCCACGGCTTGTCCAGCCCCGGGAAGAAGTAATCACCCGGCACCATCAATACGCCTCGCTTCTTCAGGCGCTGGTAAAGCAGCTCGGTGGTGATCGGCAGATCTTTAAACCACAGCCACAGGAAAATTGCCCCTTCAGGTTTGTGGATCAGGCAGCGTTCTTCCGGTAAATAGCGGCGAAGTATGGCAATTGTTTCCTGAACGCGCTGATAGTAGAACGGCTTAATCACGTCATTAGACAGGCGCAGCAGATCGTTGCGTTTAATCATTTCGCACATCATCGCCGGGCCAATACCGCCAGGAGAAAGGCTGATAATGCCGTTCATGTTGGTAATGGCGGTGATGATTCTTTCATTGGCGATGATGATCCCGCAGCGGCTGCCCGGCAGGCCGAGCTTGGAGAGGCTCATACACAGGACGATGTTCGGGTTCCACAGCGGGCGTGCTTCGCTGAAGATAATACCCGGGAACGGCACGCCATAGGCGTTATCGATCACCAGCGGGATGCCATGCTGATTTGCCAGCGCATCCAGTTTCATCAGCTCGTCGTCGGTGATGACGTTGCCCGTTGGGTTGGTTGGACGTGATACGCAGATCATGCCCGTCTCTTCACCAATGTGCAGATGTTCAAAATCGACGTGGTATTTGAACTGACCTTCCGGCAGCAGCTCAATGTTCGGGCGCGCAGAGACGAACAGATCCTCTTCCAGACCGGAATCGGCGTAGCCGATATACTCCGGTGCCAGCGGGAACAATACTTTTTTGGTGGTGCCGTCGGCGCGACGTCCTGCGAAAAGGTTAAACAAGTAGAAAAACGCGCTCTGACTGCCGTTTGTTAGTGCAATATTCTGCGGTTCGATATCCCAACCCAGCTCTTCACGCAGCATGTCGGCGAGGAGTTTCAGCAGTTCGGTTTTACCCTGAGGGCCGTCGTAATTGCAAAGCGCATCGGTTGCTTTGCCGTTTTCCAGCATCTGAGTGAGCAGCGTCTGGAAATAGGTATTCATCTCCGGGATTTGAGCCGGGTTTCCGCCGCCGAGCATGATGGCGCCCGGTGTGCGCAGCCCGTCGTTGAGGTCCTCCATCAGGCGGGTAATGCCTGAATGGCGGGTAAATTTGTCGCCGAAAAGTGAAAACGTCATAGCAGGTGATCTGTCGAGCTTGTTTTGAAAGTGGGTAACCATAACGCTAGCACCGTGCGGGTGCAAATCGGCTGGGGTGGTCGGGTTTGTGGTTTTTTGTGGGGGGGGGGGGTTTTGGGCGTCGGCCTGGTGCGGGTTTTTTTTCTGCCACCCCTGATCCAAAGCCGTAAACGTAAAGACC